>USJQ01000109.1 GCA_900554985.1 uncultured Collinsella sp.
CCCGCCATGCGCTTTATGCTTAACTGGCTCTTTACCTCGATCGCCATCGCGATCGCAACGTTCCTCGTTCCCGGCATCCAGCCCTTCGGTTTGGCCGAGGCCTGGGTCTGTTTCGCCTTCGTGGGACTGTTCCTGAACATCGTCGATTCGCTCGTCAAGCCGTTCTTGACGGTTATCTCGCTGCCGCTCACGATCATTACGCTGGGTATTTTTCAGCTCGTAGTCAACAGCTTTATGCTCGAGCTGGCCAGCTATCTGTCGGTCAATCTGCTGGGCGCGGGTATCTCCATCGCCAGCTTTGGATCGGCCTTTATGGGCAGCATCCTGGTGTCCATCATGCGCAGCATCCTCGACAGCATCGCCGAGGGCTAAAACGGCCATTCCGGCCGCGCCCGTCTCAACAGCCCAAAACGAAGGCCGCCCATCGCAAAAATGGGCGGCCTTCTTATTTGCCAAGTCTCAAAGGGCGAGAGAATCTGCCATTTCCACCCCGTCCCCAAATGGCAGGTGGCAGGGTTACTCGTCCTGCGGGTCCTCGTCGGAGCTTGGCGCAGGCTCGGGCTCAGGTGCAGGCTCGGGCTCCGGTTCCGGCATGGGCGCGGGCTCGGGCTCAGGCACGGGCGCGGGCTCAGGCTCAGGCTCAGGCTCAGGCACGGGCTCGGGCTCGGGCTCGGGCGCAGGCGCCGGCGCCGCAGCGGAATCGGATACGGGCGCTGCGTCGGCGCTAAAACCAGCCGGAGCAGACTTCTTCTCAAACGGCAGCACAAAAGTCAGGACGTCGTCCTTGTCCTCGTCGGCCCACTCGCTTGCGTAGCGCGCAACCCAATAGCCAACGGCACGGTGCTTGAGCATCTTGCCAAAGACCGTGAGGAATACCGTGACAAACGCCGTCAGCACCAAGAACAATACGAGCGTGATGCCACCGCCGGTAACAAGCGCCTCAATAGCCGTAGGACGGTAGTAGTAGCTATACATACCGACAGAGGCAATGGTGCCAAAGACGAACGTCAGGATCCAGGTGACAACGTTGGCGACCAGGCCCGTCAAAAACTCGGGAAGGAACGAAGCGCAGAACAGTTTGGTCTTGTTGTGCTTAAAGGCCGCCCAGACCTTATCGAGCGAAAACGCGCTCTCGACACGACCGGTCACCGCAAAGTGCATCACGGCAATGTCGGCGAACATCTTAAAGAAGACCCCCAAGACCGCCGTGGCAATCATAGCCAGGACAAGCAGGCCAAGCGAGCCGAACAGCGCTGCCTCGAGTGCATAAGAGCCGTAATACGAATACGAGCCCGCGGCGCCAATTACCACGCTCTCCACCAGCGAAAGCACTACACCGATAACGGGAATGGCAGCGATAACCTCGAGCACGACCGAGATAACGCTCGAAAAGACTCCGAGGCCAAACGACGTGGAACGCATGAGTGGACGATCCATACCGTCATCAACCTTGAGCGACAGATCGCGACCCCACTCAATACCAAAGCCGGAACCACACACGCTCGCAATGCAAGCTGCCAAAAAGCCGATGGCAGCCGCGATACCGCCGATAACGGGAATGAACAGCACGAGCACCGACACAACACAAATCAGCGCCGGCAAAAAGGCGATCTGGCACACGCGCTGCAGCACGCCCGGCGTCTTGGTCATGTCCTCAAACGCCTGAGCCACACAGCCCTTGGACGCATTCGCCACGGGCGGTTGCGGAACAAACTGCTGGGGCTGACCCTGAGGGGCAGAGGCTGCGGCACCGGCATTGGGGGCACCACACACGCCGCAGAACTTGTCGTTATCGCCCATGGGGGCACCACACTGCGAACAGAACATCGAGATCATCCCTTCGTATCTTGAGCGAATCATCTGGATCGCAACGATGTCTTTTGCATCATTATCACCCAATGTGGGGACAAATACTCCAACATGACGCATTTGCAATGCGCAGGGCGCTATTCGATTGTTTGATAAGCTCGACCGCGTTAGTTCGTTCCGCGGAAACCCTTGCCGACGATCTCGGAGCTGTCGACGATCGTGATAAAGGCACCCGGATCGATCTCGCGAGCGTAGCGACGCAGCTGCACGGCCTCGCGACGACTCAGCACGCTCATGATCACCGTCACGCACTTGCCCGAGAAAGCACCGTAGCCGCGACTGATAGTCGCCGTACGGTTGAGATGCTTGACGATAAACTCCTCGACCTTAAGGGGCTCGGAACAAATGACCGTGCAGACTTTGCGCAGGTGAATGCTCTCGATGGCCTTGTCGACCACAAGCGTCTTGGCAAACAGGCCGAGCACGCAGTACAGACCGACGCGCGGACCGTACAAGAAGGCCGCGATGGTCACGATGCCGATATCGACCAACAGCAGCGCACGGCCGATCTCAAGCGTGGTGCGGCGTTTGAGAATCATGGCGAGGATGTCCGTGCCGCCCGTCGAGGCACCAATATCAAAGACGATGGCGCTGCCGAGCGCCGGCAGAATCACGGCAAAGCACAGGTCGAGCCACATATCGCCCGTCATCGAGACATCGGTCGGAATAAAGAGCTCAAACAGCGAAACATAGGCGGACAGCGCAAACGAGGCGAAGACGCTCCACAGGATTGCTTTGCGCTCCAAAAAGATAAAACCCAAAACGACCAGGACCGCGTTGATAATCCACATAAAGACGCCGACGGGCAGGGTCGGAAACAGCGTGGACAGAATGACCGACACGCCCGAGGTGCCGCCAAAAGCAAAGTGATTAGGGGTTTTAAACGCGACGATGGCAAAGGCCGTGAGGATCAGGCCCAGATTGAGCTCGGCAAAAAAGCGCGGAAAGCCCGGCTCCTGGCTGCGCTTGCGACCAGCGCGCTCGCCCCGCTCGATAACATCGCGATCAACCACGCGCTCCATCGGCACCACGGGAGGACGATGCACCTCCTCGGCAGCACGCGATGCCGCCTCTGCCGCGGCGGCCTCAATCGCCCATGCCTTGCTTTCTGTTTCGTGCTCGTCGGCCATTACGGCAACCCCTCGTTAACAATTTGGAAACAATGCACCCATTAGAGTAACGCGGAACGTGGGGATTGCAACCCCTAGTTAGACGAGCGGTATGACTACATCGGGAGCGTACAAAAACGGCCGGCCACGCTTTTGCTTGCGCGGTCGGCCGTTTAACGTTTTCGCAGATAAAACCTGCCAAAACAAACCTGTCCCTTTTTGGAAGGTTATTCGTGCTGGCTGGTGCGGTGCTCGTACTCCTCGGGGGTGATGACGTCCTCGATACGCAGGTTGACGCCCGCCACCTCAAGGCCGGTCATCGCGGCAAGGCGCTCGGTGACACGTGCCTTGACATCGTCGAAGATCGCGGGCGCATAGGCACCGTACTCGATAATGACGGAGATGTTGACGACCACGCGATTGTCATCGGTGACCTCGACCGTCACGCCCTTGGTCAGATTCTCGGCACCAAACTGCTCCTGCACAAAGTGCATGAGGTTACCCTTCATGCCCAGAACGTGCGGAACCTCGCGGGTGGCCATGGCAACGATCTTCTCGATCACACCGTTGGAATAGGTCAGCGAGTCCTCGGACTCGTCCGCTTCCTCGTCATCCTCATCCGCATCGGACTCGGCCTCGACGAGTGCCTCGTCCTCGAGCGTTACGTCCTCCGCCTCGGCGGCGACGGCCTCATTCGCCTCGAGCTCGGTATCGGCTACATCGACCTTCGTGTTAAAAGCCATGGTTCCTCCTTATGCCTGCCGCGGATGCGACAGTCGAATACGTATTAGCGGCCGCTAAACAGACGGCCGAAGAAGTTGACTATACCGTTCTCGCCGTCGCGAATCTGGCCGATCACGGCGCCGATCAGCACGAAGAATGCAATGACGAGCGTGTCCCACAGGCCGAGCGTGAGCACCAACACGGCGAGGATAAAGCCAGCGACGGCGCCGAGCGTGGTGTTGGGATGACGCACAGCATAGCTCCAGATGGCAGCGCCCGTACCCTTGATGAGACCCATAGCCTCATCAAAATCCGCGGCTGCCGCGTCTTGTAACTCGGTTGCCTCTGCTTTGGAATCAACAGGTTCGCTCGCCGGCGTGGCGCTCTGGTCAATCGTCAGGCGCGGCGTACGAGCGGTCTTATCTTGATTGGTATCACTCACCGGAAACCTCCACGGTCTGGACGGTAGTCTTGGACGGCAAAAAACGGACGCGCGTGGTCGTACCCGGCGTGCCGAGCATGGTGTCGCAAGCTTCCTCGATGCGCTGCTGCATCGCGGTAGCCAAAGATGCCACGTCCTTATCGTCAAGCGCGATAGCCTCGACCTTAAAACGGACGTGCGAATCGTCGGAACCTTGGACGCGGGCCTCGACATGCTCGATCATCACGCGATCGTCGCGCTCTGCAGCAGCCCTAGCACACGAAGAAAGCGCCGCAAGGGTGACCTCGATATTGCGCTCCCCCGCCGGATGCACACAGGACGGCTCGCGACGAGCAAACATCAGGCGGAAGAAGCTTACCAGCACGCCGATCGCCACAACTCCGCCGCATGCCGTCACGACAATGCGCGGCATGGGGTCGCGCATCAGCAGCATAAAGCGATACGTATACGGCCCCCAAAACTGGCAGACAAGCGTACCCAGCGCCACGATGGCGGCGGCAAGATACACAATCGCTAGGGCTCGTTTGAGTACGCGCACGTGGCGCTCCCTTCAAATCTCGGCACTCGAAATACAAAACGGTTCGCATCATTATAAAAGAGCCGGGTCCGGTGCTCTACGCACGCGGATCCGGCTCATCTATTCCACGAGGCTTGCATGCTCGCTTCATTATGCCCAGATATGCACGGCTTAACCCGTGCGGGCGCTACTCCT
>USJQ01000110.1 GCA_900554985.1 uncultured Collinsella sp.
GTTCTTGACGCCGTGCGCCAAAGTTATAACCATCCCACCGCCGACGAAATCTACAACGTCGTGCGCGCGCAGGATGACAAAATCAGCCGCGGTACGGTCTACCGCAATCTCAATCTCTTGGCCGACGCCGGCGAGATCCTCTCCATCAAGACGCCGGGCGGCAGCCGCTTCGATCGCACGATCGAGCCGCATGCGCATATCATCTGCACCTCATGCAGCCGCGTCATCGACGTACCGCTCCCCTTCGATGCCCAGCTCGACGCCAAGGCGTCCGAGCAATCGGCTGGCACGTCACGTCGCACTACACCATCTTCGAGGGTCTCTGCCCCGACTGCCGGTAGATGTTTGGGACATGCCTACTCAGCAAGTAGACGACGCAGCTCCTCTTCGACCGTGCGCACGTAGCGGACACGGTCATTGACACCGCGCATGCTGGGATTGCAGCTCTCCATCAGATAGGGATGGCCCACCACGTTGAGCATGTCGCGATCGTTTTCGTTATCGCCAAACGCCATCATTTCGTTAGGTGAGATCCCCAGCGCACAACCATAATCGGCAAGCGCGGACCCCTTGCCCGAATCAAAGCCGATAAAGTCGGTCCATTCGGTTCCCGACGTCATCACATCGACCCGGTCGCTAAAGCGACGCACAAAATACTCCAGCGCCGCCGGCTGCTCCGCCTCGGGCGTCTGGAAGGCAATCTTAATGACATCCTCGTCAATGTCTTCGGGACGGTCGACTACCGCCACATCACAATGGACCTCATAACGCAGGTGGTCAACAAACGCATCGTTGCTGCTCATGGTGTAGAGGTGTCCCTCGCACGAAAGGGTCACGTCGGCATGGGGGTACGCAACCACGGCATTCGCGATATCCATGGCCAGGCCACGCTCCATAGAACGCTTGACCACGGCACGCCCCTCGCTCATGACCAGGGCTCCGTTTTCGCATACATAGGCGAGTTCATCGGCCACCGGGGCAAACAGGTAGCGCAGGCTCGCGTATTGGCGACCGCTCGCCGGCATAAACACGATACCGCGACGATGCAGCTCATCGATAAGCTCAAAGGCCTCGGAACGCGGCTCGCGCTCCCCCGGATGCAGCAATGTGCCGTCCAAATCGCATGCAATCAGGTTGATTCCTTCAAGACCCATATGCTTTCCCCCACAGCATCTCATCAACAGCAAGACGGACTTTGATTGGTCGCCCCTCAAAGCCCGTCTTACACATACGCGCGCTTAGCCGCGCGTCTTTTTTACGATGGTAAAGTCGGGAGCCATGCTCACGACGACCTCCGCCGCACTCGACGCAAAGCGCCGGGCCGCATCGAGTTCACGGGTAACCACCGAGAGCCGAACACCCTCGACGCCGCGAAGCATACGGCCCAAAACCGGCTGCACCGGCGTATACATGCGCACGGTATGCTCGTCCGAGTCGCCCCGGAAGAGCGGCGCATGCATGTTGCCGATCTCCCAGCACGCATGCGCGAGCGCAATCGGATCCATGCGGTCGACTTCGACCAAATAGACCTCGGCGCTGCGCAGGCGCACGACAACCACCACGGGCACCATGCCCGAACGGTCAATGGTGAGCACGTCGCCATCGGCAAGACGACCGCCGTCGGCAGTATCCAACCGAACATCGATCGTGCGCCCCAGTTCCGTCACGCCCACAAACGCGCATGCATCAGCCTGGTCCCAATCGAGCAGTAGCTCGTCAACTTCAAAGACGCCGCCCAACTTCCGGCGAAGCAGGAGTTCATAGGACGGATCGTTGAGATTTCCCAAGCATGTCGTCGAAACCAAGCGTTCAGGCATGCTCTAGCCCTCGACCTCGACGAGCTCGATATCAAAGTTGAGGTCCTTGCCGGCCAGCTCGTGGTTGGCGTCGAGCGTCACAGCCTCGGGCGTCACGTCAATGACGACGGCGGGGACGGGCATACCGCTCGGCGTGGACAGGAAGAGCTTCATGCCCTTCTCGATCTGCTCGATGTTGGGAACCTGCTCGGCCGGGAAGGTCAGGACCATCTCGGGGTTGTGCTCGCCGTAGGCATCGGCAGCCGGGATGTGCACAGTCTTCTTCTCGCCCACCTGCATGTCGACAACAGCAGCGTCGAAGCCCTTGATCATCTGGCCGGCGCCGCAGGTGAACTCCAGCGGCTCGCCGCGATCGTAGGAGCTATCGAACTGCGTGCCGTCATCGAGCGTGCCTCGATAATGAGTCTTAACCTTCTTGCCCTGGTTGGACATGGTAACCTCCGTGATAAGGGCGGCGCACAACGCGGACCGCCATGAACATATGGCGCTAACTATACCCTAGTCATACAATTCAAGGACAGTTTGCAAAGAAACGCTGCAACCGGAGGAACTATGGCATTTCCCGTATTTGACCTACACTGCGACACCGCCGATCGCATCGGCTGGGCCACGCTCGATCTCGACCTGCGCTTTACCGCGGGCACCGACGGGTATTTCCCCGGCGACGAAACGCATCCGCAGGATTTCGACCTCATCGAGGGTAACGCCTGTGCCATCTCGCTCGTAAAGATCGGCAACACGCCGTGGGCACAGTGCTTCGCCACGTTTGTCCCCGACGAGATTCCCACCGCCCACGCCGCGCGCTTCCAGGCGCAGATCATGGCGCATATGAGCGGCCAGGCAATGCTCAACCACGACCGTATGGTCAACGTGCGCAGCGCCGCAGACATTCGCCCCGCGCTCAAGGACGGCAAGGTCGCTTGCATCCACACCATCGAAAACGCCACGTTCTTTGCCGAGGACCCCGCGCTGATCGAGGTGCTCAAGAGCCTGGGCGTACGCATGTCATCACTCAGCTGGAACGCGCAGGGACCGCTCGCGAGCGGCCACGACACCCACGCCGGCCTCACCGCCGCCGGCATCGAGGCGCTTACGCAGATGGAGCACGCCGGCATGGTGCTCGACGTCTCCCACCTCAACGATGAGTGCTTTGACGAGGTCGCCGCCCGCGCCATGCGTCCCTTCGTCGCCAGCCACTCCAACTCCCGTGCGGTTTGCGGCGTCAAACGCAACCTTACCGACGACCAGTTCCGCACCATTCGCGACATGGGTGGCATCGTCGGCCTCAACTACTGCAGCGAGTTCCTTTCCAACGACGCAACCGACAAGACCGCCGCAGACGTCACCTTCGACCAGCTGGCGGCGCATATCGAGCACTGGCTCGACCTGGGCGGCGAGGACGTCATCGCGCTCGGCGGCGACTGGGACGGCGCCACGGTGCCCGCTTTCCTCTCCGATGCCAGCAAGATGCCCGAGTTCCAGAACATGCTTTCCAAGCATTTTGGCAAGACCGTGATGCAAAAGCTCTGCAGCGACAACGCGCTCGCCTTCTTTGAGCGTTATTAATTTCACATCCCTTGAGCGGGCCGGCATGCCGAACGGTCGACATGCCGGCCCGTCCCCAATCCAAAGGACCGCTTTTGACGCAGCAGTTTACGATTTCCGTATCTCGACTGGATGGGACGCCCATCCCCGTCGTCGTTACCAAAAAGCGCGTCAAGAACTTCAATCTACGCGTCACAACGAGCGGCGAGGTCCACGCCAGCGCACCGCTCGGCGCCAGTCGCGAGCGTATCGAAGCGTTTGTGAAGCGCAACAGCGCCTGGATTATCAGCCGACTTGCCCAGCGTGAGCAACGTCAGGCGACAGTGCGAGAGCCGCTCAGTCCCTCGTCCATCATTGCACTTTGGGGCAAGCCCATCACGGTACAGGACGCACTCGATCACAACTTTGCATCACCCGCACCGCGACCCAAGCAGGCCACCTTCGCAAGTTTTATGGGTACCGATGAATCGGACGAAGGCCTACAGGCCAAGCGGCACGCAATCCTCGACTCCAAGCCCACATCGACCAGCTCTATGCCTCCGAGGTCACCACGGAGCTGCGCGATATGGTGCATGCATACGAAATCGCAATGGGTGTCGCCGTTTCCCGCGTTTCCGTACGCAGCATGAAGACGCGCTGGGGTTCCTGCACGCCCAAAACCGGCGCCATTCGCATCGCGCGCGAGCTCGCCGCCTACCCCGTCGAATGTCTCGACATGGTTGTCGCCCACGAGCTCGTCCACTTGCTCGAGCCAAGCCACAATCAGCGGTTTCACGCCCTGCTCGACACGTACTGCCCCAACAATAGGGCTCTGTCGCAGCGGCTCAAAAAACCGCCTGCCAACGAGCTGTAGGGCCGGTTAGCGCACGCGCTCGATCTCGACACCGCAACTTGCCAGGGGAAGACCGACGGGTGCCCAAGGCTTATCGAGCTTAACACGCACGCCAAGCAGCAGGGGGTAACGACGCAGCAGCATCTGGGCTACACCCTCGGCTGCAGCCTCGATAAGCTTAAACGTATGCTCGCGCAGATAACCATCGACATCGTGGCACACCGAGCCGTAGTCAATCGAGGCGTCCAGGCTATCGTGCTCCCCCGCTGCACGCAGGTCGGCATAGAGCACCAAGGACACAATGAACTTCTGGCCGAGCGCGTTCTCTTCGGGATACACGCCGTGGTTAGCAAAAACCTCAAGACCTTCAACGGTGATGCGGTCGGCATGGCGCAGATCGTCATAGTTCACGTGGGGCACCGCCGTTGCAGTGGATATTTCGCCCCTTCCACGGCGGGCGAGCTCGGCGCCTTCAGTCTTGGTTGCATTCTCGGGCAGCTTCTTGTTACTCATCGCGATCGTCTCCTTCGTTTAGAACCCCGACCGCGCAAACTAACTACACGCGAATCGACAGGTTCT
>USJQ01000111.1 GCA_900554985.1 uncultured Collinsella sp.
TTCGGTAAAGTCCGAGGTCAGTGGCGTTTTATACCGAGAATTTCAAAAAAGTTGAAAATTCATTACAAATTTGCGTTGACTTTAGGTAACTAAAGTTTCATACTCCTTTTCAACCACTGGGGGATGTGAACACGCACGGATCGTTCGCATCATGATTGAAGAGGGTTTCTTAGACATGTTCACGCATCAGCTAAACATTATCAGCGTAGTAATTATCTGATGCGGGTTAGCACATACAGCTAGCCCGTACGATAACGGGCGGCTGATGAAGATGAGGGCCGTCGAGCGCAACCGACGGCCCTCATTTTTTATGTCTGGGAAGTTCTTTTTAGAGGAGGAAATGTAATGAACGGAGTTTTGCTCATGGTTGTGGCCGCGGCGGTGCTCGCCTGCGGCTATCTGGGCTATGGCCGCTGGCTGGCCAACAAGTGGGGCGTTGACAAGGATGCCCTCACGCCGGCCAAGCGCATGAAGGACGGCAAGAGCTTCTCGCCCGTCTCCGCCTTTACCGCGTTCTCGCACCAGTTCAGCTCGATCTGCGGTGCTGGCCCTGTCACGGGTACGATCGTTGCCATGGCCTTTGGCTGGCTGCCCGTCGTGCTCTGGGTCCTCGTCGGCGGCATCTTCTTTGGCGCCGTCCACGACTTTGGTGCTCTGTACGCTTCGATGAAGAACAACGGCAAGTCGCTCGCTCAGCTCATCGAGAAGTACATCGGCAAGACCGGCCGTCGCCTGTTCCTGCTGTTCTGCTGGCTGTTCTGCATCATCGTCATCGCCGCCTTCACCGACATGGTCTGCAAGACGTTCATGTTCACCCCGGCCGTTGACGCTTCTGGCGCCGCTACCGGTGCCATCGACTTCACCAAGTCCTATGCCGCTGGCTGCGCTGGCACCATCTCCATCCTGTTCACCTTCGTCGCTATCGCCTTTGGTTGGGCCCAGAAGAAGTTCAACCTCACCGGTGCCGCCGAGTTCGTCACCGGCGTGGTCCTCATGGTTCTCATGTTCGCCGTCGGTATGCAGTTCCCGGTCTACCTGGATAAGTTCCAGTGGTTCGCCGTCGTCATGGTCTACCTGGTCTTCGCTGGCGCTATGCCCATCCAGATGCTCAAGACCCCGCGTGACTACCTCACTTCCATCATGATGATCGTCATGATCGTTTGCGCTGTCCTCGGCATCGTCGTCCTGGGCGTCAACGGTCAGGCCACCATCACCGCTCCGGTCTTCACCGGCTTCTCCACTGCCTCCGGCATGATGTTCCCGGTCCTGTTCGTTTCCGTCGCTTGTGGTGCTCTCTCCGGTTTCCACAGCCTCGTTTCTTCCGGTACCTCCTCCAAGCAGGTCGAGAAGGAGCAGGACGCCGTCAAGGTCGGTTACGGCGCCATGATCGTCGAGTCCTTCGTCGGCATCCTTGCCATCATCGTCGCCGGCATCATGTTCTCCGACATGAACACTGCCGGTGCCGGTGCCCTCAACGCCGGCGTCGCTTCCACCCCGTTCCAGATCTTCGCCGCTGGCATCTCCCGCGGTATGCAGGCCTTCGGTGTTAACGGCACGCTTGCAACCGTCTTCATGACCATGAACGTCTCCGCTCTGGCCCTGACTTCGCTCGATGCCGTCGCCCGCATCGCCCGCACCTCGTTCTCCGAGTTCTTTGCCCAGACCAACGACGCCCTGGCCATCGAGTCCAAGGCCGGCTACATGAAGGTTCTCGGCAACCCCTGGTTCGCCACGGTCGTCACCCTGCTTCCCGGTCTCGCCCTTGCCTTTGGTGGCTATGCCAACATCTGGCCGCTCTTTGGTGCTTCCAACCAGCTGCTCGGCGGTATGACCATGATCACCCTCGCCGTGTTCTGCAAGTGCACCGGCCGCAAGGGCTGGATGCTCTACGTGCCCGTCGCCTTCCTGCTCTGCTGCACCTTCACCTCGCTGGTCCAGAGCGCCATGGGCTGCATGACCGCTGTCCAGGCTTACGGCTTCTTCGGCACCATCCCGGCTACCGCCACCACGGCCGCCGTCTCCGTCGCCGCCACCAAGGGCCTGCAGCTCGTTTTCGCCGTCCTGCTGATGGTCCTGGGCCTCATCGTCGCCGTCAACTGCCTCAAGGAGTTCTTCGGCAAGGAGGCCGGCTCCATGCCTGACGAGGAGCCCGAGTGGTCCGAGATGGGCAAGGCCGAGTACGGTCGCGCCGCTGCCGCTGAAGCTCCTGCCGACGCCGAGGCCGCCAAGGCCTAGTCGGTCGGACGGGTTGAATCTCCCATCTATTTGACTCGGAAAGACCGGGTCCGCAATCAGGCGGACCCGGTCTTTTTTCTTGTGAGAACAGGTGGTGCAAGGGCGTTCTCGCAGATGTTTTGCGTGGATAGGCTCGTGCGTTGTACCATATGGACGTATATGTGTGCATATGAAAGGGGCCCCGTGGCCAAGACGGTATATTCCGATAATCAAAACAATGTCGATGCTCTGGCTGAGCGCCTGAGCAGCCAGACGTCGCTTTCTGCTGAGCGTGCCAAGCTGGTTGCCTACGATCTGCTTTGCCGCAAGGCGCTCAAGATTAAGTCGAGTGCACTGGCGCAGATTTTCCGCTCCGTCGATAAGGAATGCGACACCAAGGCGATGCGCGATGAGCTTATCGCGGCAAATATCGTGACCAAGATCGAGGGTAGCGGCATTAACGGGCGCCCGGCGTTCTATACCATCAATGCTGAGATCCGCGATGCCCAGGAGCAGCCTGCCGAGTCCGTCGAAGATTTTGTCGTCGAGGATTCCGCTGACGTGCCTGCTGTGGAAGAAGCTGCTCCGCGTGAGCATGTCGATACCGATGAGTTGCTCGATGAGAACGTCGTGCGCGCCTTTACGGCCAAGGCAGGACGCGGCGGTTTTGGCGGGGGTGGCAAGCGCGATGCGCAGCGCCGCGCCCAGCAGGAGCGCTTCCGTCGCGCCGTTGCTCAAAAGGGTGAGACGGATGCCGAGGCTGTTGAGAACGAGGTTGCTGCCGAGTCGCAGAAGCCCGCGAAGGAGCAAAAGCCCGTGGAGGCCCAAGAGCCCAAGCGTCGTCGCGGTGCTCACTTTAAGGCTGCGCAGCAGGATGTCGCGCATGAGGCTGAAGAGCCTTCCGAGGTTGCAGACGATGTTGAGGAGTCTGCCAAGAGGGCTCCGGGTTCGTGTCGTCCCGGCCGCGGTTTTGCGAGGCGCGCGTATCCCGTAAGGCGTCAGGAGAAGGGCGAGCCGGCTCCGACCGCTCAGGCCGAGAAGGCCGAACAAACCGAGAAAACCGTTGAGCCGGCGGCTCGCGAGCAGCAACCTTCCGAGTCGCAGCCTGCGGCTGACACTGAGGTCAAAGCTCAACAGACCGCTGATAAGCAGGCGGGGGAGAGCGCCTCAGGCAAGCCCCGCCGTCGTCGTCACCGCGGCGGTCGTGGCTCAAATGCCGAGGCCGCGGCCGAGAAGACAGCGACACAAAACGGAGATGAGAAGGCCGAGACTCCGGTGGATCAGGTCAAGCGCCAGCCGGCGAAGGAGGCCAAGTCCGATCGTCCGCAAAAGCGCTCGTCTGCGCCCAAGCAGGAACGTAATACCCGGGCAGATTCCAAGCGTAAGCCTCATGCACAGGCTGAGCCTGCCGCGGCTGATAGTGCTACCCAGCAGCCCGAGTCGGCCGTCCACGGCGAGGTATCGGCGTTTGCCCTTGCCCGCGTTTTGGGCAGGCAGCTGCTCAAAGTTGTCCCTACGCCTACGGCGCTCTCTAAGATCAAGGAACAGCAGACTCAAATTGTTAAGGTCGAGGGCAAGGACGGCAAAAAGGCGCCGCAGCGCACTCAGCACAACGAGATGTCCAACCGCAAGATTGCCGAGGAAATCGCAATCATCCAGGCTTGGATCGAGCAAAACCGAGGTGCCGATACGCCGGTTGCCTCGCGCCGCCAGCGTGCCTACCAGATTTTTAACGACGAGAAGGCTTTTGACGGCAAGCACGGTGAGCGCCTGATAAGGCGCATGACCGAAAAGGGCATCAGCATGCAGGCGATCAAGGTCGCCCCCAACCGCCCCGTGCACTTTACGGGTTTCTTTACGCTGGGCGCCGATAAGCCGTTCATTATGGTCGAGAACCTGGACACCTACGACGAGATCGTCAGGCTGCTGCGTGGCCGCAAGCACGCCAAGCTCTTTGGCATCAAGGTGGGCGGCGTGATTTTTGGCGGCGGATGCAAGGCGAGCGTCTCGCATGCCCTGGACGATTATCTGGCCGAGATCGGCTATCGCTTTAACTACGTCTACTACGTGGGCGATATCGACCGCGAGGGCGCGCGCATCGTCGAGCAGGCTCGCAATGCCAATGTGGTTGAGATTCGCCTGCATGCCGGTATGTACCGCGCCATGCTCGCCGAGCATAAGCGTCGCGTGAAGGCCGGCGGCGAGTGCGAGCGCGCGGCTGCCAACCAGGGCGTGCCGCAGAACTTAGCGGCGACGATCAAGGATCTGCCCATGGTCACGCGCGTGCAGTTCCGCAATGTGCTACGTGAAGGCGGGCGCATTCCGCAGGAGATTCTGATGACCGCCGACTATCGGGATGGCGACTCGGGAAGCTTCGACCGCATGCTGAACAACTAAATTCCGCCGGCCCCGGGAGAGCGGGGACACCGGCTTAGGTTTCCTGCTCTACAGTCCTGCTCACGACGGAGGCCACATTAAGTGGCCTCCTGTTCGTGCGGAACTCGCGATAAACCTAAGCCGGTGTCCCCGCTCTCCCGGGGCCTGTCGTGGCTTG
>USJQ01000112.1 GCA_900554985.1 uncultured Collinsella sp.
GGCGGATGTCGAGAAGATTTTGGGCCGTGTCGATGATGTCGCATTTTCGCACCTCGAGCGTGCCGACGTGGTGCGCCATGCCTTGGTGGGACGTATCGTCGAGGCATACGATACTTATGATGATGTGCGCGAGAAGCGCGTACGTGACCGAAAGGAGTCCCGTTGAGTGTATTGATCAGCAACGATGCCGAGCTCGATACGCTGCTCGACGCGCAGGAGGTGGAGCACATCTGCGAGGTTGTGCTTGCCGCCGAGGGCGTTGAGCGTGAAGTCGAGATTTCCCTTTCGTATGTCGACGAGGACGAGATGCACGAGCTCAACCACGAGTGGCGCGGTATCGACCGCACCACCGATGTGCTCTCGTTTGAGTGCGACTCGGCCTTTGACGATGACATTCCCGCCGATGAGACGCTCGAGCTCGGCGATATTATCTTGGCCCCGCAGGTTATTGCCCGTCAGGCCCCCGGTTTTGGCAATAGCCCCGCTGACGAGTGCCGTCTGATGCTCGTACACGGAATGCTGCACCTGCTGGGCTATGACCACATCGAGGACGACGAGGCCGAGGTCATGGAGGCCCGCGAGGACGCCATCCTGCGCGATCTGTCGCTCGAGCGCGGCGAGGACCCTAAGCTAGTCCACGTCGGCCCCATCACCAACCACGCCCACGACTAGGAGCCGTCTATGATTCCCGGATCGAACAAGGACCATCCGTCCTTCTTTAAGTCGTTTTCCTACGCCATGGAGGGCTTCGTCACCGCCGTCAAGACCGAGCGCAACATCAAGGTCATGCTCGTTGCGGGCGTGTGCACCGTCATTGCCGGCTGTATCGTGGGCCTCGACATTGCCGAGTGGGCCACGATTATCATCTGTTGTGGCTTGGTGATTCACGGCGAGCTGTGCAACACCGCTATGGAGGCCATCGTCGACCTGGCTATACATTCTTTCCATCACCGCCGCGATTGTGGGCGTGCTGGTATTTGCCCGCGCGCTCGGCTTTATTTAGAAAGGGATTCCCATGTCCGACAATATGCAGCCTACCGATGAAGTTATGGATGACGAGGTCCTGGATGCGGTGGATACCGAGGAGCTCGAGGATGTCGAGGAGTTCGACCCGTTTGAGGGCATGAGCGACGAGGAGCTCGACGCCCTGTGCGACGAGGATGAGAACCTCGCGGGCTTTGGTGACGTGGAACCCGGTTTCCGCAGCGGCTTTGTGGCCCTGGTCGGACGCCCCAACGCCGGCAAGTCCACGCTGCTTAATGCCTGCTATGGCAAAAAGGTCGCCATCACCTCGCCGGTGGCTCAGACGACCCGTCGCCGCATGCGCGCCGTCGTCAACCGTCCCGGCTACCAGCTGGTCTTTGTCGATACCCCGGGTATTCATAAGCCCAAGGACGGTCTGGGATCCGAGCTCAACAAGAGCGCGTTGTTCGAGCTGAACGATGTCGATGTCGTCGCGTTTTTGATTGATGCCACCAAGCCGATCGGCAGGGGAGACGCTTGGGTTGCCGAGCGCGTAAGATGCGCCCGTTGCAAGAAGGTCCTGGTGCTCACCAAGGCCGATGAGGCCGATCCCGCCCAGGTTATGGAACAGCTCAAGGCCGCCCACGAGCTCATGGAGTATGACGACGAGATCGTGACGTCGTCGGTCAAGAACTTCAACGTCGACGCCTTTATAGAGACCGTTGCGCACTTTTTGCCCGAGGGTCCGCGTTGGTTCCCCGAGGACATGGGTACCGACGCTTCCGATGAGACGCTCGTTGCCGAGTTTGTGCGCGAGAAGGTCTTGCGCCGCACCCGTGATGAGATTCCGCACTCCGTTGGCGTGATCTGCGATGCGCTCGAGCAGACCAAGAAGGTGCTGCGCGTGCACGCCACCATTTACGTCGAGCGCGAGGGCCAAAAGGGCATCATCATCGGTAAGGGCGGCGAGATGATCAAGCATATCGGTATCGACGCCCGTCGCGATCTTGAGCGCATCTTTGGCACGCAGGTCTTTTTGGAGCTGGACGTGAAGGTCAAGGCCGGCTGGCGTGATGACGAGGCCCAGATTCGCCGCTTTGGCTACAACGCCGAGGACTAAGGACGCGCGGTGCGTATGGCAGGCTCCCGGACATATCGCACGAAAGTGCTCGTGCTCGATAAGACTAAGCTCAAAGAGACCGACCTGATCTTGACGATGCTTGACGAGCGGGGGCGGCAGGTTCGTGCCGTGGCAAAGGGCGCCCGCAAACCCGGCGGACGCCTGGCTGCGCGCTGCGAGCTGTTCTGTACGGTCGATATGCTGCTTGCACATGGACGGTCACTCGACGTGGTTTCCCAGGCCGAGCTTATGGAGGCGCCGCTCGGCGCTGCGCCCGATTACGAGACGACTTGCGCCGCAAGCGCGATCGCCGAGGTCGCACGCGTGTGCTCGTTCGAGGACGCCGAGGACCCGTTTACCTTTGCCATTACGCAACGGGCGCTTACCCTGGTCGGCAGCGGGCTCGACGCTGCGTATATGGATTTACTTGTGGCGGCATATGTCTTTAAGCTGCTGTCGCACGTTGGCTATCGACCAGATTTTTCGGCCTGCGTGCTGTGCGGAGACCCCATGCTGTCGTATTTTTCACCACAGGCGGGCGGGCTCATGTGCGGATCGTGCGCGTCGAGCGTTCCGGGTGCCGAGCTGGTATCGACTGGTGAGGTCGCATGGCTTCGCGCCCTCATGTCCATGACCTTCGATGCGCTCATGGCCGAGCGAATCGACCCGCATACGGCGGCATTCTTGCTCGGGCTTTCGCATGTTTGGGCTGCGACGCACACCGATCAGCGCCTCCGTGCGATGGAATTCATGTTGGGTCGGTGATGATGCGCAGGGGCGGGCTGCTTGTGGTAACATATCGGCCTGTTGGTACCTCGACCTTGGTTGCTCGCTCCACCGGCGGCTTCCCAGTCCGAGGCGAATCGAGTCGCCCGATAGCGACGCAAAACGAAAGGTGAAACAATGACTGTTTCCAAAGAGCGCAAGGCTGAGCTGACTGCCCAGTTCGGTAACACTCCGGTCGACACCGGCAACCCCAAGGTTCAGGTCGCCATCCTGTCCGAGCGCATCAAGGAGCTGACCGAGCACATGAAGTCCCACCAGAAGGACTTCCACACCCGTCGTGGCCTGCTCATGCTCGTCGGCCGTCGTCGTCGTCTTCTCTCCTACATCAAGAAGAACGACATCGTCGAGTACCGTGAGCTCATCAAGGCTCTGGGCATCCGCGACAACATCCAGTAGGATTTGTACATGCTAAGAGCGTCCTGCGCAGCGGGGCGCTCTTTTTGTGTAAGGGCGCGAACAATCACGCTCTGAAGCGTGGCGGGGGCAGGGGGCCCGCGTCACATGAGAAGCCCGCAGGCAAGGGGTCTGCGGGGTAAAGGAGAACAATGACACTCGTATCCAAGACCTTTGAGCTGTACGGCAAGACCTACACCTTTGAGTCGGGCGAGCTTGCCAAGCAGGCCACCGGCGCCTGCCTGGTCAAGCAGGGTGACACCACGATGCTCGACACCGTGGTCGTCTCCAAGGAGCGTAAGAACTACGACTTCTTCCCGCTGACCGTCGACTTCAACGAGAAGATGTACGCCGCCGGCCGCATCCCGGGTGGCTACCTCAAGCGTGAGGGCCGTCCCAGCGAGAAGGCCACGCTCACCGCGCGCATGATCGACCGTCCGATTCGCCCGAGCTTCCCGGACGGCTTCCGTAACGAGGTGCACATCGTCGCTACCTCACTCGTCGCTGACCAGGTCAACCCCTTCGACGTCATCAACGTCATGGGCGCCTCCTTGGCCATGACGCTCGGCGGCGTGCCCTTCGAGGGCCCGCTTGCCTGCGTGCGCATCGGCCGCAACGTGGAGACCGGCGAGTTTATCGTCAACCCCACCTATGAGGAGCGCGAGAACTCCGATCTGGACCTGGAGCTGGGCGGCTCTGCCGACTTCATCTCGATGGTCGAGGCCGGCGCCGAGGAGATCTCCGAGGACGACATGCTCGCCGCTATGAAGTTTGGCCAGGAGGCCCTTGCTGCCTTCTGCCAGGCTCAGGACGAGTTCGTCGCCGAGTGGGAGCAGGTCAACGGCGCCATCGTCAAGAAGGAGTACCCGCTCGACCAGCCCGTCGAGGAGGTCCAGGAGCGCATCTTCGCCCACTACGACGAGATGGCAGCCGCCCTTCGCGACGCCGACAAGCTCTCCCGTATCGGTAAGGTCGAGGCTCTGAAGGAGTCCATCCGCGCCGAGTTCACCGAGGAGGAGCAGGCCGCTTGGGAGCGCGAGATCCCCGTGGCGCTCAAGAAGCTCGAGAAGAAGGCCATGCGCACCATGGTCGTCGAGACCGGTGAGCGCGTCGACGGCCGTGCCGCCGACGAGATCCGTCCCATCATGGTGAAGGACAACTACCTGCCGCTCGTTCACGGCTCCGGCCTGTTCCAGCGTGGCCAGACGCAGGTGCTTTCCGTCCTGTCGCTCGGCATGCTCAACGAGGGCCAGCGTCTGGATACCATCGAGCCCACCGAGGGCAAGCGCTACATGCACCACTACAACTTCCCGCCGTTCTGCACCGGCGAGACCGGCCGCATGGGCAGCCCCAAGCGCCGCGAGATCGGTCACGGCAACCTGGCCGAGCGCGCGCTGATTCCCGTCCTGCCCGATCAGGCCGAGTTCCCGTATACCATCCGCTGCGTCTCCGAGGTCCTGTCCTCCAACGGCTCCACCTCCCAGGCGTCCATCTGCGGCT
>USJQ01000113.1 GCA_900554985.1 uncultured Collinsella sp.
CGTGCGGGGGAGACTACAGTAAGAAATAAAGGGCAAGCCCCTCTTATTCATGGGCGAATGCAAGAACAACGTCGCTAGCTCCCTCATGGTTGTCTGCTCCAAGCTCGGCATGAACTTCGTGGCCTGCGGCCCCGAGGAGTGCATGCCCGCTGACGACGTCATCGAGGCCTGCAAGCCCATCGCCGAGGCCAACGGCTGCGCCATCAAGCTGACCACCGACGTTAAGGACGGCGTCACCGGTGCCGACGTCATCTACACCGACGTGTGGGTCTCCATGGGCGAGCCCGACGAGGTCTGGGCCGAGCGCATCGCTCAGCTCACCCCGTATCGTGTTACCTCCGAGGTCATGGCTATGGCCAACCCGGGTGCCATCTTCCTGCACTGCCTGCCCAGCTTCCACGACACCAACACCACGATTGGCGCCGAGAAGTGCGAGCAGTTCGGCATCCCCGAGCAGGAGGCCACCGACGAGGTCTTCGTGAGCCCCGCTTCCAAGGGCTTCGACGAGGCTACGCTCAAGTAAGAGCATCTAGCATCTCGCTCGGGGTGCATTGCTGCGCACCCCGAGCGCTTTTGTCTGGTAAAAATCTCGCACCGAGCGGCAGGCACGGCACGGAAGAGCCGCTTTGGGCGAGATCAGTAAATGATTTATGAAGGGGGGATGAGAACTATGACTGAGACCGCTAAGAAAAAGCGCGGTATGCCTTCATCGTTCACCATTCTTCTTGCTCTGCTGGCAATTGTCGCGGTTGTTACCGTTATCGTCTCCGGTACGTCCGGCGGCGCGGTTACCGCTGCCCGCCTGAGCGATTTCTGCACCGCCCCGGTCAAGGGCTTCGCTGACGCTCTGCCCGTCTGCCTCTTCGTTATGATCCTCGGCGGCTTCCTCGGCATGATGACCGAGACCGGCGCCTTGGACAACGGCATTGCCGTTCTGGTGCAGAAGCTTAAGGGCAATGAGATCATGCTCATTCCCGTGCTGATGCTCATCTTCTCCCTCGGTGGTACCACCTATGGTATGTGCGAGGAGACCGTTCCCTTCTACGCCCTGCTCGCCGCTACCATGATGGCTGCTGGCTTCGACCCTATGGTCGGCGCCGCTACCGTCCTGCTCGGCGCTGGCTGCGGCTGCCTCGGCTCCACGGTTAACCCGTTCGCCGTCGGCGCTGCCGTCGACGCTCTGACCGGTGTTGGCATTGAGGTCAACCAGTCCATCATCATCGGCCTCGGTGCCGTCCTGTGGATTGTTACCACCGCCATGTCCATCTTCTTCGTCATGAGCTATGCCAAGAAGGTCAAGGCCGACAAGGGTTCCACCATCCTTTCGATGCAGGAACTCAAGGACGCCGAAGAGGCTCACGGCAAGGCTGCTTCCGAGGTTAACAAGGAGGTCAAGCTCACCGGTCGTCAGAAGGGTGTTCTGATCGCCTTTGCCTTCACCTTCGTCGTCATGATCGTCGGCTTCATCCCGCTGGCCGACCTCAACGAGGGCGTCGCCAACTTCTTTGACGCTGGCGCTGTCTACGACGCCGACGGTAACGCCGTCGTCCAGGGCTGGTCTGCCCTGATCACCGGCCTGCCCATTGGTCAGTGGTACTTCGACGAGGCTTCCACCTGGTTCTTCCTCATGGCCGTCCTGATCGGTATCATCGGTGGCCTGTCCGAGAAGCAGATCGTCAACACCTTCATCACCGGCGCTGCCGACATGATGTCCGTTGTTCTCGTCATCGCCCTCGCCCGTGGTATCTCCGTCCTCATGGCTAGCACCGGCCTCGACGTCTACGTCCTCGACGCTGCCGCCAATGCTCTGGCTGGCCTGTCCGGCGTGATTTTCGCTCCCATGAGCTTCCTGGTCTACTTCGGCCTGTCCTTCCTGATCCCCCCGACCTCCGGTATGGCTACTGTCTCCCTGCCCATCATGGGTCCGCGGTGTACTGGGCCATGCCCATCATGGGACCGCTGGCTGTTAAGCTCGGCTTCTCGCCCGAGGTCATGGTTATGATCTTCTCCGCCGCCATCGGCGTCGTGAACCTGTTCACCCCGACCTCCGGCGCCATCATGGGCGGTCTTGCTCTGGCCAAGATCGAGTGGACGACCTGGCTCAAGTTTGCTCTTAAGCTCATCGTCGCGCTCTCCGTCGTCTGCGCCATCATCCTGACCGTCGCTTGCGTGATGCTCTAAGTACCCCTTGGGTACCCCACGGAAACCATGACGATCCTGTAAAGGATCACCTGGTCATCGTCTGTCCGGTGGGGTAACCCCACCGGTAGACTCCTACCTTTAGCCTCCTCCCGTTCCGTGCGCGGGAGGGGGCGCTCTTGTGTTCCGGCGTTTTGCCAAACGCCGGAACCCCTCGACGCTGCAAGCCCGCCAGAGCGGCAATCTGACGTTCAATCGTCGGGCATGGCCAAAAGGCCTATGCCCTCCTCTTTCACGTCACCTTGCTCGCTCTGGTGGGCTTTCGCTGACTTATGCTCAACCTGCGGCGCTGCCATTGTTGGCGCAGGGGGCGGCTTGCTCGCTCTGGTGCCTGTTCGCTGTCCGTTCTCTGCCCGCGACGTTTCTGCTGTTGGTGCAAAGGGGTCAGGTTACTTTGCGCCAAAAGGGGAAGTTGCGGTGGAATAGTTCCCGTTTGGCCGTCTTGAGGGGTTAAACAGGAGCTATTTCACCGCAACTTATCGATGGCGTGTTTGGTTGGTGCCTGTTGATGGCCCGGGCATCGGGGAGGGCAGGCTCCGTTATAATCGCCTAAGACATTAAATGGAAACGGGACGGGAGCCATATATGCGCCAGGGTTTCGACAACGCGAAGTATATCGAGCTGCAGGCCGCTCATATTAAGGAGCGCATCTCGCAGTTTGGCGGCAAGCTGTATTTGGAGTTTGGCGGCAAGCTGTTTGACGACTATCACGCGAGCCGCGTGCTGCCGGGTTTTGAGCCGGACAGCAAGTTTCGCATGCTCAAGAGCATAGCCGACGACGTCGAGGTCATCATCGCCATTAACGCGAACCACATCGAGAAGAACAAGGCTCGTGGTGACCTTGGCATTACCTATGACGAGGATGTGCTGCGCCTGGTTGACCTGTTCCGCGGCAACGGCTTTGCTGTCGCGCCCGTGGTCATCACCCAGTACGCCGGCCAGCCCGCTGCCGATGTGTTCCGCAACCGCCTGAACGCGCTCGGCATTCCCGCCAAGCTCCACTATCCCATCGAGGGCTATCCGCACGACGTCGACCTGATCGTGTCCGACGACGGCTATGGCAAGAACGAGTTTGTCGAGACCACCCGTCCGCTCGTCGTCGTGACGGCGCCCGGTCCTGGCTCGGGCAAGCTCGCCACTTGCCTCTCGCAGCTGTATCACGAGCATAAGCACGGTACCGCCGCCGGCTATGCCAAATTCGAGACCTTCCCGGTCTGGAATCTTCCTCTGACGCATCCGGTCAATATTGCCTACGAGGCCGCCACGGCTGACCTCGACGACGCCAATATCATCGATTCGTTCCACCTTGAGGCCTACAACAAGACCACGGTCAACTACAACCGCGACGTCGAGGCCTTCCCGGTAGTTCGTGCCCTGATGGAAAAGATCCTGGGCAAGAGCCCCTACCAGAGCCCTACGGACATGGGCGTCAATATGGTCGGCTTTGCCATCACCGATGACGATGCCTGCCGCGACGCTTCCAAGATGGAGATCGTCCGCCGCTACTTTACCGCGGTCGAAAATGTGCGCCGTACCGGCGTGGGCGATGAGCAAGTCGACCGTCTCAAGATTATTATGAAGAAAGCCGGCATCGATAAGAACTACTCACCGGCGCGCTCGGCGGCCCTCACCAGGGAGCAGCTGACGGGTGGTCCCGTGGGTGCCATGGTCATGCCCGATGGCTCCGTGGTGACCGGTAAGACCTCCACGCGCCTGGGCGCCGCAAGTTCGCTCATTATGAACGCCCTCAAGCATGTCTCGGGCGTCGACCTTGAGCTCGAGGTCATTAGCGATGAGGCGATTGAGCCCATCAGCAAGCTCAAGACGCATTTCCTGGGCAGCAAAAACCCGCGCCTCCACACCGACGAGACGCTTATGGCGCTGTCGATCACCTCGGCCACGAGTGAGACGGCCGCTCGCGTCCTTTCGGGCCTGGAGCAGCTGCGCGGTTGCGATGCCTTCTTTAGCGTGATTATCTCGCCGACGGACGAGACGGTACTGCGCAAACTGGGTATCAACGTGTGCTGCGAGCCCAAGTTTGAGCGCCGCGGTTTCTTCCATCGCTAAGTTTGAAGCACCGCGGTAATTGCATTGCATTTTGGCCGTATCGGGTTAGCGCCCGGTACGGCTTTTTGATCAATAAAGCGTCTATTTCGGCGAAAAATAGCTGTTTACCTGCCTAGAAACAATTTGAGCGGTATACAATAACCGTAACTGTTTCATCCTTAGCGGGATGCCGCATGATGGATATTACCTGCCATCGTGAGGTGTGTCGGTCGCGCACGGCGCGTTAGATGCTCGTGCTCGGTTTGAGGAGGCTGCTATGGCGGGCAAGGGTCGTGCGAGTGTCAACGATATGAAGCGTGTCGAGGTGCTGGTGTTGATGGAGATCGACCAGCAAACCGAAGACAATGGCGGGCCGTATGGTTTCTCGCGCAAAACGCTTGCCGAGCGCGTGGGGGTTTCGCCGTATCGTGCCCGCGCGGCAATCGATCGCTTGGATTCCGAAGGCATGATTGATGTCGTCTCGCGTTATAGCGACGACGGCGGTCAGCTTGCAAAT
>USJQ01000114.1 GCA_900554985.1 uncultured Collinsella sp.
ATCTTGAACCAGCTGTCCTCGAACGCGGCGTTATGCGCCATGTACGGGTACTTCTTCATAAGCTTGAGCAGCTGCTTCTGCAGTCCCTTGTTCTCACGGAAGGGCGTTTTGCCGTCGATGTCGTCCCAAGTGATGTGGTGGATATTCGACAGCGGCACGTCCTCGCCGCGATAGATGTCGGGCAGGCCGCAGTAGTGTGCTTCGGCGTCATGCGGCACGGCGTCGCTGGTGAGCTCCATGATTTCCCAGCCCACGTTGATGATGTAGCCGCGCTCGGGCGCGCGACCGGTGGTTTCGATGTCGATGCCCAGCACCGTGCCTTGGATGGGCTTGCGGGCGTAGGCCACGCCGAGCGCGTCGCGGTCGCCGCGGATTTCGCGCATGACGGACGCGGCGGTGCGCTTTTGCATCTTGCCGATGGCAGCGCAGGTGTCGGCATCGGACAGGCCGCGCGAAAGCGTCGCGGGCGTCACGTTGCGCAGGCGCGCCTCGCCAATCTGGTCGCACAGGTCGCGGTTGCGGTCAGCCAGGCCGCGCACGGTGGCAAAGTCGAAGCTGGGGTCGCCCTCGGCGGTAAAGTACTCGGTTTCGAGCACCTTAAGGGCCTCCTCGCCCTTCTGGCGCTCGGACTCCATGGCGCCGTGATCGCCATAGATAAACATGGGGATAAACGGCTGGCGCTCGTATTCGAGTGCTTGTGAAACGTTCATATAACTGCTCCTTGGACGGGCCGTGTCGCGCGGCTCGGTGGCATTGAGTTATGGCGAGATGATAGTTTACCATGGGCAACTATTGGCATCGCGCCTAGGACAACTACAATACCCTAGTTGACCGCTAGGACTTTTACAATGCTGCCGAAAGACATGAAAGGTTCCATCCGTCATGGATTTGCTGATTGATATTCTGCTCGACGCCGGCAAGGACACGCTCTCGCTGGTGCCGTTTTTGTTGGTGACGTATCTGGCCCTCGAGACACTTGAGCACGTTGCGGGCGACCGCGTCAACGGCGCTATCAAGCGCGCCGGCGCTGCGGGTCCCGTGGCTGGCTCGCTGCTGGGCATTGTGCCGCAGTGCGGATTTTCGGCCATGGCAGCAACGCTGTACGCCGGCCGTGTCGTGACGCTGGGCACGCTGGTCGCCGTGTTCCTCTCGACCTCCGATGAGATGCTGCCGCTGTTGCTCGCCGAGCAGGTGCCCGTGCAGACCATGGCGATGCTTTTGGCTTCGAAGGCACTGATCGCGCTGGTCACGGGCTTTATCGTGGACGCGGCTATCCGCGGCCTTCGTCGTAATGCCCGCGCGCATGCGGCGATTCGCCGTACCGTGCTGGGGACCGCTGCCAATCCGGCTCATGTGAACTGCGCGCACGACGACCATACCGGGGGCGACATCATTGATGAAGTGGCCGAGGCGGGCGTGAGCGCCGACCACATCCACGAGTTGTGCGAGCGCGACCATTGCGGTTGCGATGATGATGAAGATGAACACGAGCGCGACCACGGACACAGCCATGACCACGGTCACGCAGGCGAGCATGAGCACCACCACGGCCATGGGCACGACCACGGTCACTCCCACGAAGGTGCGCCCGTCCTGTCGATTATCCGCAGCGCGATCTCGCACACCGTGCAGGTTTCGGTTTTTATTTTCCTGGTGACGCTGATTCTAGTTGCCGTGCTCGAGACCTTCGGAGAGTCCGCGATCGAGCAGTTCCTGCGTGGCAACGAGACGCTCGCCGTCTTGGGCTCGGCACTCGTCGGCCTGATCCCCAACTGCTCGGCCAGCGTGGTCATTACGCAGCTGTACCTGGAGGGCGCGCTACAGCTGGCGCCGATGCTCGCCGGCACGCTCATTTCCGCCGGCGTGGGCTATCTTGTCCTGTTCCGCACCAACCGCAGCGCTCGTGAAAACGCCGTGTTCCTGGTCATGATGTACGTCATCGGCGCCGGCTGGGGCCTTATCCTATCCGCCTTCGGCCTCTAAGTAGGCCTAAAAAATGGGCTTCAAATAGCCATGCTCGGCGCCTGCGCAATGCGGCGACGCATGGCATTTTGAAGCCCGTTTTTTGTTGAGCCATGGATTCCGAGCGCTCACACCGCGCAAAACAAAAAGGTAGATTTCCGGGCATGTCCCGAAAATCTACCTTGGTTAGCGCAGCAGCTCGGTGAGGTTGCGCTTAAAGCGGGCCCGGTCTTCGCTGGTAAATGCCGCCGGACCGCGAGTGCGACCGCCGGCGCGGCGCACCTTCTTTTCCTCGTGGCGAATAAACAGTTGCATGTCGATGGTCGCCTTATCGTAGACGCGCCCGCGCACGCCGATGGCGGCGGCATCGCGCCCGAGCACCATGCTCGCCAAGCCAATGTCCTGCGTCACGACTACATCGCCCGCCTGCAGGCGTTCGACAATGGCAAAGTCGGCGCTGTCGGCGCCCATGCTCACATCGAGCGTCGTGACCCAAAATCCGCGTCGCGCATGCTCGACGTCGCGCGGATCGTCGCGGCGAATGTGGCGTTCCAGGTTCTGTGTGCTGTTGCCGGCGATAACGACGGCGACGCCCGCCCGCCGCGCGCAGTCAATCGACTCGCGCGTGACCGGGCAGGCGTCTGCATCAATAAAGAGCGTTCGCGGCATCTAGTGCACCAGTTTGCCAAATTGAATAGCGCGAACAATCAGCGTTACGCCAAACACCAGCAGTGCGGCGCCGCTAAAGATGACGAGCATCTTGGCCGACCACAGCGGATAGATAAACACGAACATGCCGGCGATGATGGAGAGCGCGCCGCTCAGGATGGCGAGGGCACGGTTGGACGAAAGCTCGGACTCCAGAATGGACATGACACCTTCGACGATCCAGCCAAAGCCGGCCACGATAACCACCATCGTGGTGAGCGTCGCGGTCGAGAAGGCCTGGTTGCGCAGGATTATGACGCCGCCCAAGATAATGAGTAGGTTGGAGATGATGCTCGTCACGCGCCAGCCGGTGGGCAGCAGTGGCTCGAAAACAGCGGTAAACAGCCTGATCGCGGCCGTGATCACAAAGTAGAAGCCCAAGACGGTCGTTAGGAAGACGAGGGACTTGGCGGGCGCAAACAGTAGTGCGATGCCGGCGACGAGCGCCAAGACGCCCGTGATGGCGTAAATCCAGCGCACGGCCTTGACGGCCTTGCCTGCCATGCTTTTCTCGTCAAATCCAAACTGGCTCGATTTTTGGTCATCGTTCTTAAAGATGCCCATAATGTCTCCTTTCCGTGCGGCGTAAGCCTTGATCGTTACAACCAGTATCGCCTAAAGGCGCTGGCGTATGGGTCGGGGAGGGCGAAACGTAACCCAAAGGCCCCGAATTGTTTCCGTTGTTCCCCACGTCGCGATTTTCTATTCAACAGGTGTAGAACATTGCAGCCCTGTTCGTTATTGCCTACGTTTTAGGTTAGATTTTCCTAAGAACAATTGCCCGAAATTGGGGGTCCCTATGAACGAAGCAGTTCCCGCAGCGCCGGTAAGCGCTGAGTCGATGGCAAAGCAGGGTTGCGAAAAGCTCGGCTTGGACGCGTTTGATGCGTTGGTTCGCTGCGCCCGCACGTGCCGTCGCTTTGACGAGTCCATGCGCGTGCCGCGTGAGCTTTTGCTTGAGCTGGCGGAGCTGGCGCACCTGACTCCCTGTGGTGCCAATGCTCAGCGTCTGCGTTTTCATGTGGTAAGCGGTGCAGAGGACTGCGCGCGTGTATTTGACGAGCTTGCATGGGCCGGTGCGCTCAAGGATTGGCCGGGTCCCGATGAGGGCGAGCGCCCGACCGGCTACATCGCGATTCTTGCCGAGCGCGCCGTTCCGGGTAAGCCCGCCGCTCCTATTACTGAGGTCGACACGGGCATTGCCGCGCAGACGATGATGCTCGCCGCCCGCAGCGCCACGCCCGAGGTGGCTGCCTGCATGTTCAAGGCCTTTACGCCCCACGCGATCGATGCCATGGGGCTCGATAGCGACAAGTATGAGCTCAAGCTGATCATGGCGTTTGGCGTTCCGGCCGAGACGCAGGTGATCGATGGGATCGATTCCAACCCCGACGGCTCAATTAATTACTGGCGCGACGAGGCGCAGGTGCACCACGTACCCAAGCGCCCGCTTGCCGACGTACTGGTGTAGCTGAGCGTCACCGCGGTGTGATCCGGCGGTAAACCACCACAAAGGTACCTGTCCCCTTTGCGGTGGTGCGAGGGGAGGACGTGTGGCAGATTTGTATTTGGTGCGGCATGGGCAGACTGAGCTCAATGTGCAGAACATTTTGCAGGGTGGGCACGATTCGCCGCTTACGGCGCGCGGGCGCGAGCAGGCGCTGGCGACGCGCGCGGCGTTTGAGGCGCGTGGCGTGACCTTTGACCGTGTGTATTCCTCGCCGTTGGGCCGGGCGCGGCATACGGCTGAGCTAATTGCTGGTGAGGGCCGCTCGATAGAGCTGGTCGATGACCTGCGCGAGTGGCATTTGGGCTCGCTGGAGGGTACATCAAATCGCGAGATGCCGCCGCAGCCCTGGGGTGATTATCCGGTGGCCTTTGGTGGCGAGTCTGAAGGCGAGCTCCAGTCGCGCATGGTCGCGGCGCTGTCCCACATCATGGCCAGGCCGCAGCACGACTGTGTGCTGGCAGTCTCCCACGGCTCTTCCTGCCAGGAGTTTCTTGAGTATGTGACTGGCAGGGGAGAGCTACCCGACAACGGTGCCGTGCTTCATTTTGGCTATTGCGACGGTGCGTTTTCGCTCCTTG
>USJQ01000115.1 GCA_900554985.1 uncultured Collinsella sp.
TACCTGCGAGGGCATCTCGGTTGATCGTGAATTTCGCCTGGGTGCCCAACGTGCGCTCGATATGTGCGAGCAGGCAGGCGGACCGGAAGAGATAGTCGCGTGCATCCTTCAGGACCGCAGCCCCTCGTGCGGTGCGGGTCACATCTACGACGGCACCTTTAGCAGTACGCTCACCGCGGGCAACGGTGTTTTCGTCGACCTGCTCCTGCGCCACGGCTACCGTGTGATCCCGGCAAGCGAGTTCGACCCCAGCATGCTGGAGCAATAAAAAACCACCACAAGGGCACTGCTCCCTTGTGGTGGTTTTGGCCTGGGTCTAGAGCGTGTGGCCGTAGGCGTTGGCGGTCTTGATGGCGGCGGCGACTTTTTCGTCGGTGAAGGGCTCCGGGTTGCCTTGCTTCCACTCGTTGGTGGCGTGCGCGTGCTCGCACAGGGCAGGGATATCGGTCTCGGAAAGCCCGACCTGCTCAAGCGTTACGGGCAGCCCCATCTGCTTGTTGAAGTCAGCATAGCGCTTAAGGTTCTCGGTGTCGCCCGTGTAGGCGAACAACACCAGCACGCCCAGGCTTACGACTTCGCCGTGCAGGTAGGTGCCCTCACGCGGAATGCTGCAGGTGGCGTTGTAGAACGCGTGCGCCACGCTCGAGTTGTAGTAGTAATCGTTCTGGTTGGTCAGGTTCGAGACATAGCCCGTGTTGACCACGATGTCGAGCGCGATCTGCTTGACGGCCTCGCTCGACAGATTCTGACGAACGTCCTCAAGACCCTGAACACCATAGGTAAACAGCGGCTCGGAACAGGTGTGGGCAAGAGCCAGGCCAAGGCCGGCGGTGTGCTCCAGGTCGCCGGCGCTCGTGGCGTACTCGACTTCGGGCTGCTTGGACAGGGCGTCGCCCACGCCGGCCCAGAAGTACTCCGCCGGAGCCTCGGCGATGATCTTGGGATTGATGAAGATGTGCGCCGGTCGGTTGGGGTACGAATAGCCCTCGAGCGATCCATCGTCGTTGTAGACGACGGCAATGGCGGTCGCGGCGGAACCGTCAGAGCACATCGTCGGCACCGTAAAGACAATCTCCTTGAGCTCGATTGCCGCTGTCTTGACGGTGTCGAGTGCCTTGCCGCCGCCACAGGCGATAAGCACGTCTGCCTGCTGGCAAGCGGGGGAGTTCACGACCTTGGCGATATTGGCGCGCGTACTGTTGGTGCCGTAGACGCGCGTCTCCAGAATCTCGACGTCGGTACCTTCAAGCGCCGCCTCGATGCCCGGCAGCGCCGCAGCTAGGGCTCGCTTTCCACCAATGATGGCGACTTTCTTCGCGCCGTACTCCGCCAGTGCGGCGGGCAGCTCGGTAAAGCAATCCTCGCCGACGGTGTAGTCGCTCATTCCGATTGTGCGCATGGCAGCCTTCTTTCGTTAGTTAAAGTGCTTTCAGGTATTTTGCTACTAGAGAAGGCTAACGACAAAGAGAAATTTCTTACGTATGAAACCAGTGTTGAGGGTTTTTCGCCGGCGCGGAACGTGCTAGCATACTCCGCATAAGCGTTGATGGGGACGAGTAGTCGGCCGTCCGCATGCCACAGAGAGCGGGGAGCGCTGAGAACCCGTGCATGCGACCGATGAAAATCACCCCGGAGCTGCGGTCCCAACGGACGTGCCGCGCAGGCACGTCTTAGTAGATATCGCCGAGATGGTCGTCGATACAGGCCAGCCGAGTAACGGATGCGAGCGCGCGAATACGCGGGCGAGGGCATCTACGCCGGGTGGTTAAACGAAGAGCTTTTGCGGGCATACAGCCCGTTTTTGTGGCGCTTCGTCCCAGCTTGTAGGGACGGGCGCTTTTTTGGTGCCCAACGGGCGTGCGCGCCCACGACATGAAAGGGGTACCGTGGCAAACGAGTACAAGCAGACGATGAATCTGCCCAAGACCGGTTTTCCCATGCGTGCCGGTCTTTCCAAGTCCGAGCCCAAGCGACTCAAGGACTGGCAGGACAACAAGGTCTACGAGCAGGTTCTGAAGAAGAACGAGGGTCACAAGAAGTTCGTGCTGCACGACGGCCCTCCGTACGCCAACGGTCCGATCCACATCGGCCATGCCATGAACAAGATCTCCAAGGACATGATCAACCGCTACTGGATGATGCAGGGTTATGAGGTTCCCTATGTCCCCGGTTGGGACTGCCACGGCCAGCCGATCGAGCACAAGGTCGAGGAGAAGCTCGGCACCGAGAAGTTCAACCAGACCCCCACGGCCAAGATCCGTGAGCTCTGCAACGAGTTCGCTGTCGAGAACATCGAGCTGCAGAAGGCCGGCTTCCGTCGTCTGGGCGTGCTCGGCGACTGGGACAACCCCTACCTGACGCTCTATCACCAGCACGATGCCGCCGACATCGAGGTCTTCAAGGCCATGTTCGATAAGGGCATGATCTATCGCGGCCACAAGCCGGTTCACTGGTGCAAGCACTGCCACACCGCGCTAGCCGAGGCCGAGATTGAGTACTCCGACGAGACGAGCCCGTCCATTTTCGTGCGCTTCGAGATGACTTCCAAGCCCGCCGGCCTCGAGAACTTCGACGGCCCGGTTGACTTTATCATCTGGACGACCACGCCGTGGACCATCCCCTCCGACCAGGCCGTTTCCCTCAAGCCCGGCGCCGCCTACGTTGCCGTTGAGCACGATGGTCGTGCCGAGGTCATGCTCGAGGACCTGGCTCCCAAGTGCTGTGAGGAGTTTGGCTGGGAGTACACCCCGGTTATGGTCGACGGCAAGCCCTATGTGGTTCCCGCCGAGACCTTCCACCACATCCACTACAAGCAGCCGATCTTTGACGGTGTCGAGGGTGTGGCGCTGCTGGCCGATTACGTCGGTGTCGATGACGGTACCGGTATCGTCCACAACTCGCCCGGCCACGGCGTCGACGACTACTTTGCCTGCCTCAAGGAGGGCATCACCGACATCTGCATGCCGGTCGATGACGACGGCAAGTTCTACACCGGTGAGGAGTTTGGCACCGGTGGCCCCTTCAGCGGCATGGATACCGACGAGGCCAACCCGCATATCATCGAGTTCCTGCGCGAGCGCGGCACCCTGGTCCTCGAGAAGAAGATCACGCACAGCTATCCGCACTGCTGGCGCTGCAAGCACCCGGTGCTCTTCCGTGCTACCGACCAGTGGTTCGTCTCGATGGACAAGACGGGTCTGCGTGAGCAGGCTGGCAAGGAGGTCCGCGAGAACGTCAAGTGGTATCCGGCCCATGCCGCCAACCGCATTGGCGCCATGGTCGAGCAGCGTCCCGACTGGTGCATCAGCCGCCAGCGCAACTGGGGCGTGCCTATCCCTAGCTACACTTGCGCCGACTGCGGCGAGAAGGTCATGAACGACGCCACGCTCGACGCCGTCATCAAGCTCTTCCACGAGAAGGGCTCCGACGCCTGGTTCACCGACGCTCCCGAGAGCTACCTGGGCGAGGCCTGCGTCTGCCCCAAGTGCGGCGGTCATCACCTCAAGGCCGATAAGGACATCCTCGACGTGTGGTGGGATTCCGGCGTTTCCTGGAAGGCCGTCTGCGAGTACCGTCCCGAGCTGGAGTATCCGGCGGATGTGTACCTCGAGGGCTCCGACCAGCACCGCGGTTGGTTCCAGAGCTCGCTGCTCACCTCGGTGGGTGCCAACGGTCATGCTCCGTACAAGGCGGTCGTCTCTCAGGGCTTCACGCTCGATGGCCAGGGCCGCAAGATGTCCAAGTCGCTCGGCAATGTCATCGACCCCAACAAGGTCTGCGACGAGATGGGCGCTGACATCATCCGTCTGTGGGTTGCCTCCGTCGACACCAGCTCCGACGTCTCCATCGACCACGAGATCCTTGCTCGTACATCCGATGCCTACCGTCGTTTCCGCAACACACTGCGCTTCTTGCTCTCCGAGCTCGAGGGTCAGTTTGAGCCCGAGACCGACGGCGTCGCCTTTGCCGACCTGCTGCCGCTCGACAAGCTCATGGTTGCCCGTCTGACCCAGGTTCAGGCCGAGGTCGACGACGCTTACTCTTGCTACGAGTTCCCGCGCGCTTACCGTGCACTTTACGACTTCGTGGTTACCGAGCTTTCCAACGTGTACCTCGATGCCCTGAAGGACCGTCTGTACTGTGACAAGCCCGGCTCTCTCGAGCGCCGCAGCGCCCAGACCGTGCTTGCCGAGCTCTTCTCGATGCTCATGCGCGACCTGCAGCCGATCCTGTCCTACACGGTCGACGAGGCCATGGCCTATGCGCCCGCCGGTTGCGTCGACCACCAGAAGTACGCCGCGCTGCTCGATTGGTACAAGTCGCCCATCACGGTCGACGAGGCCAATGAGTTCGAGGGCGTGCTTGAGGCTTCACTCGAGTTACGTAGCGCCGTGACCAAGGCCCTTGAGGATGCCCGTTCTGCCGGCACTTTCACCAAGAGCCAGCAGGTTCGCGTCAAGGCGGTCGTTCCCGCAGAGATGTACGCGCTGCTGACCGGTGATAAGGCCGTCGACCTGGCCGAGTTCTACATCGTCTCCGATGTTGAGCTGACCCAGGGCGAGGAGCTCTCCGTTGCCATCGAGGCAGCCGAGGGCGAGTGCGGCGACCGTTGCTGGCACTACCGCACCACCGTTGGCGAGTCCAACGGCCACGCGCATATTTGCAAGCGCTGCGCCGATGCTTTGTAGGTTACGGCGTTCGTAGAACGCCGTAACCTACCGACGCTGCAAACGCCCCTAAGCGGCAATCTGACGT
>USJQ01000116.1 GCA_900554985.1 uncultured Collinsella sp.
CTCTCGTGGCGATCGTGGCCTGCGATATGCCGTTTGTCTCGCCGGAACTCATCGGCGCGCTTGCCGATCATGTTGAGGCCGAGGCGCTCGATGTGTGCGTGCCGCGCGAGGAGCGGGGGATTGAGCCGCTTTGCGCCGTCTGGCGCCGTGACGCGTGTGCGCCGGTTGCCCAAGAGCTGCTCTCTTGCGACCGACAGCGCATTCGCTGCCTGATCAATCGCGTTCAGGCCGGTTATATGGATGAGCCGCAGATCGTTAAGGCCGCCGGCTCGACGCTCTGCTTCGAGAACGTCAATACGCCCGAGGAGTTTGCGGCGGCCGAGTTACTCGCCTAGACGATTGGAGTTGCCATGTCTCACGATATCTGTCCCGATACTGGGGAACCTTGCACTTGCGATGGGTCTGAGCCTTGTACTTGCGGCTGCGGAGGCTGCGGGCATACCGCGGAAGAGGAAGCGGCCGCCGCGGCGTATCGTGAGGCACACCGTGAAGGCCCGACCGGTGATGCCCTCGATCGCGAACGCAAGATTATCGTGTCGTTTGACAGTACCTTCGATGTGATGGAATGCGAACAGCTGTGTCTTGCCGCCGGTGTGCCCGGGCGCATCATGCCGCTGCCCGGCTCCATCACCGCCGGCTGCGGGCTGTGCTGGGCCATGCCGTTCTCGGGTGATGCCCTCGCCGCCTTCCGCGCCGCCACTGAGGGCCGCGTAACCCCCGCCGACTACCACCAGCTCGTCCTCTAATTACCAACACCGCCACATTGAGGACAGGCGCCTTTGTGGTGGTTTGGAACACGTGGACGAAACAGGTTTGAAACACGGGTTTTGCACGTCAGGCTCTCAAAAACGCTTCTACCTGCATCGTAATCAAAACGAAACATCTGCTCGTCGGCTTATGCGTAACTTTGCTGCAACAGTGCGATATTATCCATACTCGATAAAGCTCGCGGCGCATGGGGCGCCTCGAACGATACTTTTCTTTTCCATCAATTGGAGGAAGCATGAGCTACACGCAGAAAGTTCTCGACGAGCTCAAGGCCCGCTATCCCGAGCAGCCTGAGTTCATCCAGGCCGCGACCGAGATCCTCGGCACCATCCAGCCGGCGCTCGACGCCCACCCCGAGTACGAGGAGGCCGCCCTGCTGGAGCGCCTCGTCGAGCCCGAGCGCATCGTCATGTTCCGTGTTCCCTGGGTCGACGACCAGGGCAAGGTTCAGGTCAATCGCGGTTACCGCGTCGAGTTCAACTCTGCCATTGGACCCTACAAGGGCGGCCTGCGCTTTAACCCGACGGTCACCCTGGGCATGCTCAAGTTCCTGGGTCTGGAGCAGATCCTCAAGAACAGCCTGACCACCCTTCCCATGGGCGGCGGCAAGGGCGGCTCCGACTTTGACCCCAAGGGCAAGTCCAACAACGAGATCATGCACTTCTGCCAGTCCTTCATGACCGAGCTCTATCGCCATATTGGCCCCAATACCGACGTTCCCGCCGGCGACCTGGGCGTTGGCGGCCGCGAGGTTGCCTACATGTTCGGTCAGTACAAGCGCCTGACCAACGAGTGGACCGGCGTCCTTACCGGCAAGGGCCTCTCCTTTGGCGGCTCGCTCGCCCGTACCGAGGCCACCGGCTACGGCCTGGTCTACTTTGTGGACGAGTACCTCAAGAGCCGCGGCGACTCCTTCGAGGGCAAGAACGTCGTCGTTCACGGCTCCGGTAACGTTGCCATCTACGCCGTCCAGAAGGTTTCCCAGCTCGGCGGCAAGGTGCTGGCCTGCTCCGATACCCACGGCTGGGTCGAGGATCCCGACGGCATCGACTACTCCGTGCTCGAGCACGTCTACAACCAGAAGCGCTCTGGCCACGACAAGGGCGTCACGCTCGCCATGTACGTTGACGAGAAGCCCAACGCCGTGTGGCACGAGGGCGACGGCCGTGGCGTGTGGCAGCTGCCCTGCGACATCGCGCTGCCCTGCGCTCGCGAGAACACGCTGCTGTTCGAGGACGCCCAGGCGCTCGTCGCCAACGGCTGCAAGGTGGTCGGCGAGGGCGCAAACATGCCCACGACCATCGAGGCCACGACCTACTTCCAGGAGAACGGCGTCGCCTTTATGCCCGGCAAGGCTGCCAACGCCGGCGGCGTGCTCGTGTCCGGCCTGGAGATGAGCCAGAACGCCGAGCACCTGTCTTGGACCTTCGAGGAGGTCGACGGCAAGCTCGAGCAGCTCATGCGCGGCATGTTCCACAACGTGGACGACACCGCCAAGGAGTATGGCCAGGAGGGCAACTTTGTCATGGGCGCCAACATCGCCGGCTTCCTGAAGGTCGCCGATGCCATGCTCGCCCAGGGCGTCTGCTAAATCTTCGCTTTATATAGCATCGCGGTAGGCTCCCAGTCATCTTGGCGGGGAGCCTTTTTCTATGGCGGTGAGGGTCGTGCGTTCTCGTTTGGTACACTTAGAGGTACTGGACAAGTGAAGAGATGGGGGAGAACGTGCTCAAGTTCGGTACCTACGTCCGTGTTGGAAACGCGGCCGAAGCCTATGAGCTCTTACAGAAGAACCGCAACAACAAGATTGTGGGCGGCGGCATCTGGATGCGCCTGGGATCGCGTCGCGTGGCGACGGCGATTGACCTTTCGGCCTGCGGACTCGATCAGATTGAGGAGACCGAGACCGAGTTTCGCATCGGTGCCATGTGCACCCTGCGCCAGCTCGAGCGTCATGCCGGGCTCAACGCGCTTGTCAACAATGTTTTTGAGTTTGCCGTCCACGACATCGTGGGCGTGCAGTTACGCAATACCGCCACGGTGGGCGGCAGCATCTATGGCCGCTTTGGCTTCTCGGATGTGCTCTCCGCCTTCCTCGCGCTCGATTCCTATGTTGAGCTGACGGGCGCCGGCCGCGTGCCGCTCGCGGAGTTCGTTGACATGGGCTACGTGCGTGACGTTATCGAGCATGTCGTGGTCGTCAAGCACGACTACCGCGCGAGCTATGAGGCCGTGCGTAAAGCCGCGACCGACTTCCCCTCGCTGAACGTTACCGCCCCCTGGTGGGACGGCTCCTGGCACGTCACCGTGGGTGCCCTCCCGCTGCGCGCGATCCTCCTGCAGTGCGAGGCGTGCGGCCTTGTCGGCGAGCAGCCTTCCGAGGACGAGCTGCGCGCCCTGGCCGCGTCCGTTCGCGCGCTGAGCTACGGCACCAACATGTGGGGCTCGGCCGACTACCGCCGCCGCATCTCGGCCCCGCTCGCCGTCCAGGCCGTGCGCCGCGCCGCTGGCATCGAGCTTTCGGCCGCGCTTGCCCGCGAGCTCGAGACCGTTCAGGTCCCAAAGTTTGCCACGGACGAGTATTCCTGCCGCCGCGTGCCCGGCGTCGATTCTAGCGAGGTGCGCTAATGGCTGCCAAACTCATCGATCTTTCCTTTACGCTCAACGGCCGTAAGGTCAAGGTTCAGATTGCCCCCGACACCATGCTCTTTGCGCTGTTGCGCGAGCAGGGTTGTGCGTCGGTGCGCTGCGCCTGTGAGACCACCAACTGCGGCCTGTGCACGGTGTGGCTCGACGGCGACCCGGTGCTGAGCTGCTCGGTTCCCGCCGCCCGTGTTGAGGGCCGTTCGGTCACCACGCTCGAGGGCCTCAAGGCCGAGTCCGAGGCGCTCGCCCGCGCCATGGCCGCCGATAACTCCGCCCAGCTCAGCCGGGTGAAACGCAACCTGGTGCGGGCGCTGCGGGAGGACGTGACTCCCCGCCAGCGGGAGGGGCTGCTGCTCTACTACGCCGAGCAGCTCAACACCCGCCAGATCGGGGAAAAGCTGGGGGTGGACAAGTCCACCGTAGCCCGCACCATCAAGCGGGGGGAGGCCCGGCTGCGCCGCTGCCTGCGGTACGGCGCGGAGGCCTTTCTGAACGCGGCGGCGGAGGGACCGCCCTGATTTTTCTACACCCGTGGAGTGGGTGAAAGGTTGAATGGCCGGCCGTTCCGTGGTATACTGTCTCCCGAATGAAAATCGCCGTTTTTCGCAAAGGGAGGCCGAGGCATTGGAACTTAATCTCACACAGAAGCAGGTGCAGACCCTGTCCCCCCAAATGATGCAGTCCATGGAGATTCTACAGATGGGCTCCCAGGAGCTTCTGGAATACATCGAGGAGGCGGTGCAGGAAAACCCGGTGCTGGAGCCGGAGGAGACCTATGACAAGCAGGACGAGTTCTCCGTCCTCCGCCGCAAGCTGGAGTGGCTGGAGTCCACCGACCCGCAGAACCGCTACTACCACCAGCAGGACAACGAGGAGGAGGACAGCCCCAATAACAACTTCGGCACCGTACAGGACACCGACGAGAACCTCTACTATCATGTCCTCTCTCAGCTCCGGGTACTGGAGCTGGAGCCAGAGGTGATGGACGCCGGGGTGTTCCTGGTGGAGAGTCTCAATCAGAACGGCTGGCTGGACGAGCCTCTGGAGGCCCTGGCTGCCGGCCACGGCTGCGGGCCGGAGGTGATGGCCCAGGCCCTGGAGGTGGTACAGTCCCTGGAGCCCGCCGGCGTGGGGGCCCGGGATCTGGCCGAGTGCCTCAAGCTCCAGCTCGTGCGCCGCACGCCGGTGAACGAGCTGGCGGTACGTATTGTGGAGCGCCACCTGGACGCCCTGTCCAAGAGCCGCTACGGCCTCATTGCCCGGGAACTGAAAGCCAGTCCTGAGGAGGTGCGTGCCGCCTGCGACGTGATCCGCTCCCTCAACCCCCGCCCC
>USJQ01000117.1 GCA_900554985.1 uncultured Collinsella sp.
CACCAGTGGGTAACCACTTCCGTACCTCCGGTGCGGGCGATGAAGCCCCCAAGACGCAGCCGAGCGTCGCGGGCAGTCGTTTCGCCACTCCGGATTCAGAGGATCAGCTGTTTAGCCCGATCCCCGCACAGCCGGCAGATCAGGCACAGCCGGCGGCAGATCCCCTTGCCTACAACCCCAACAACGATGTTGCGCTTTCCGGCACGGCTGGCTTTGAGCCCGTTCAGACGGTGACCGCCCGCGTGGCTCAGCCTCAGATGAGCGCCGCCACGCCGCAGCCTACCATGGCCGGCATCCCCGACCCCTTGGCCCCTGCGGCTCCCGCGCCGCAGCCCGCGCAGCCCGGTCTTTTTGCCGGCATTCCCGACCCCACGCAGCCTGCGGCTCCCGTGGTCGAGCGCGATCAGGCCGCCGAGGTTGCAAGCCTCGACAGCGCGCTCAACAACCCCGACTTCACGTCGGTGTTTGCGCCCATCGACCCGCAGGCCAGCCGCAAAAAGATGGCCAAGCAGGCCGGTGGCGGGCCCGTCATCCTTATGGAGCACGTCACCAAGATCTATCCGGCGCAGCCCAACAAGCCCGCACTCGACGACATCAACATCGAGATCTATCCGGGCGAGTTCGTCTTTTTGGTCGGTCACTCCGGCTCGGGTAAGACCACGCTGCTGTCGACGCTCAACCGCGACGTCAAGCCCACAAGCGGTCGCATTTTGGTCGCCGGCCAGGATCTCATGAAGATCAAGAACCGCAAGGTTCCGTTCTTGCGTCGCCAGATCGGTGCCGTGTTCCAGGACTTTAAGCTCCTGCCGCAGAAGACCGCCTACGAAAACGTGGCGTTTGCACTGCAGTGCATCGGCAAGCCCAAGGGCGTCATTCGCAGCCAGGTGCCCGAGGTGCTTCGCCTGGTCGGTCTGGCCGATCAGATGGACTCTCTGCCCGATCAGCTGTCCGGTGGCGAGCAGCAGCGTGTCGCCGTTGCCCGCGCTATGGTCAACCGTCCGCCGCTGCTTATCTGCGACGAGCCCACGGGCAACCTCGACCCCGCGATTTCGCTGGGCATCATGAAGCTGCTCGAGCGCATTAACCGTACCGGCACCACCGTGATCGTCGCCACGCACGACCGCGAGATGGTCGATAGCATGCACCGTCGCGTGATCGCCCTCGAGGGCGGCCACGTAATCCGCGACCAGGAGAGGGGAGGTTACGGCAACTATGGCACCAACTAACGTGGGCTATTCGCTCAAAGAGGCTATCAGCCACTTCTTCCGTAACTGGACCACCTCGCTCGGTGCCGTCATCACGATCTTCCTTTCGCTGTTTATCATCGGCCTGTTCATTATGGGTTCCGCGATGCTGAACTCCGTGATCGGTACCGTCGAGGATCAGGTTGTCATCAATGCCTTTATTAGCGATGACGCCGATCAGGCAGATGTTCAGGCCTTTGAGGCCGAGCTCAAGACGTGGAGCAACGTCAAGTCCGTGACCTATAAGGATAAGGACGACGCGCTGGCCGAGTACACGAGCAAGATGTCGGGCAACGCCGACGCCACCATGAGCGCGCTCGATGGCCAGAACCCGCTGCCGGCTTCCTTCGCTATTGAGATGGACGATCCGTCCAAGGTCGAGAGCACGGCAGAGAAGCTCAAGAAGGATGCCGATTTCCAGAAGATCGCGGATGACGGCGACGTCAACGCGAGCGTGCTGTACGGCCAGGAGGAAGTGAGCCGCCTGTTCCAGGTGACCAACTACATCCGCATCGCCGCCGTGGTGCTCGTTGGCCTGCTGACTTTTATCGCGTTCATCTTTATCAACAACACGATTCGCCTGTCCATTACGGCGCGTCGTCGTGAGATTGCGATTATGCGTCTGGTCGGCGCCAGCAACGGCGTCATTCGTGGCCCGTTGATCACCGAGGGCGTACTGCAGGCCATTTTGGGCTCGCTACTTTCCATCGGCGTTCTGGAGCTGCTGCGCAATCTGATGATTCCGCGTTTGCAGGCGAGCATCGGCTGGATGTCGTTTGCTCTGCCGATGCAGTACTACCTGGTGACCTATGCTGCGCTGATTCTGGTCGGCGTGATTATCGGCCTCTTTGGTTCTGCCATCGCTATGCGTCGCTACCTGCGCGTGTAGGCATGCCTGGAATTCATCCCTTCCAACGGGTCGTCTCTTATGGGGCGGCCCGTTTTTTGATCCCTAGGGGACGGCAGGAAAGCGAATCATCTGGGTAGACTCTTTGGAGTTCGCAATCGATAGTTAGGAGGCGCCATGGGGCGCAATAACAAGCATAAGCGTGGAGCTCGCAATAAGCGCGGGCCGGTGCGCAGCGAACGCCGTCCGAGCCTGACCGGGCGCGTGCAGCTCCATGAGCACAGTGCCTATGTCATAACCGAGAATGGCGACTACAAGGTCATGGGTCGCGGCAAGCGTGAGATCATGGACGGCGATACCGTTGCCGTGAGCATTAAGAATAGCCCGCATGGCGAGCGTCGCGCCGTGATCGAGGGCGTAGTTGAGCGCGCAGCCATAAGCGTGGTGGGTACGTACCAGACCGCCGGTCCGCTCGGTGTGATCGAGCCGCTCGATTCGCGCTTGAAGGCCGACTTCTTCATTTTGCCCGAGGATACCTCGGCGGATCGTCTGGGTGTCCACCCGGGTGATGCCGTTGTCGCGCGCATTTTGACCTACCCGACGCGCCTGGAATCGGGCGCTGTGACGATCGAACGCCGCATTGGCGGAGATGACGCGCCCGATTTGGGCGTTCAATATGTGATGGCGCGTTACGGCTATACCGATAGCTATCCCGAGGCCGCGCTGGACGAGGCCGAGGGGCTTTCGCTCGATGTGTCCGCGGCGCTTAAGGACCCGCTCCGCCGCGATCTGCGCGACCGCTTTGTCATCACGATCGACCCGGTCGACGCGCGCGACTTTGACGATGCCATTTCGTTGGAGCGCACGTCCGAGGGTGGCTACAAGCTGGGTGTGCATATCGCCGACGTTTCACACTATGTGGCTTGGGACGGGCATATCGATCTTGAGGCTCGCCATCGCACGACATCGGTGTATCTGGCCGATCGCGTGCTTCCCATGCTGCCCGAACGCCTGTCCAATGACCTGTGCTCGCTTCGCCCTGACGAGGACCGCCTGGCGTTTACCGTTGACATCGAGCTCGATGCGCAGGGTCGCGTGCGGCATTACGATCCGTACCCCAGCGTGATTCGCTCGCGTGTGCGTATGGACTATGACGGCGCCGAGGCGCTGCTGGTGCGTGCCGGCGCGGTTGAGTATTCGGTGCTGGAGGGTGCGGCCGAGGATGTTGCGGCTGCCGAGACCTCGCGCGAGGAAGCGCTTGAGCGCGGTCTTGCGTGCGAGGAGGCCGCCCGCGGCTACAACGTCGACCTCGGCGATTTCCTTGTCGCCGCCAACGAACTCGCCGAACTCCGCCGTCGTATCCGTCGCGCCCGCGGCTCGGTCGATTTTGACACGGCCGAGATTCGTGCTCTGTTGGATGAGGACGGAGTACCCGTGCAGATTGTGGCGCGTGAGCGTTCGTGCGCTACGTCGCTTATCGAGGAAGCCATGCTGCTCGCCAACGAGTGCGTTGCAGAGTGGCTGGCAGACCGTGATATCGAGGCCTGCTATCGTGTGCATGAGGATCCGAGCCCCGATAGCCTGCACGGTGCTGCCGTTGCGCTGGCGCAGCTAGGCATCATCGACGATCGCCGTGCTGCCGGTATTGCCCTGGGGAGCCCCGATGAGCTGCAGGCTGCAGTTGATGCTGCCGCCGGTACGGCCAACGCACCGCTCGTTAACACGCTGCTTCTGCGCAGCATGCAGCGCGCGCTGTACAAGCCGCGCAACGAGGGCCACTTTGCGCTCGCCGCGCCGTGCTACTGTCACTTTACGAGTCCCATCCGTCGCTACCCCGATCTGGTGGTGCACCGCGTGCTCAAACTGCAGTTGGCCTATGAGCGGCTCGGCGGCAAGGACGCCTTGGTCCGTACGCCGCGGCTGATCGGCAAGGGGCGCGAGTCGCTGCCGCGCATTCTGCCGCAGATCTGCCGCGCATGCAGCGATGCCGAGCGCGCGGCAGATGCCGCCAGCCATGCGACGCAAAAGATCAAGATTGCCCAGTACTATGAGGACCGTCTGGGCGAGCGCTATGCCGGAACCGTCTCGTGGGTTAGCAGCATGGGTCTCTTTGTGCGCTTGGACCTAACGCAGGTCGAAGGCTTGGTTTCGATCAAGAGCCTGGGCAACGAGTGGTTCGAGTTCGACGAGGACGCGCTAACGCTCACAGGTGCCGACACGGGCACCCGTTACGAGCTGGGGCAGCGCGTGATTGTCGAGGTCTCGCGCGTCAATACCACGCGTGGGCACTTGGACTTTAAGCTTATCCATTAGCCAAATCCCGACTCATGGTGGGGGAGCGGAGGGCGGCCTTTCGGGACCGCCCTCCGCATTTGAATCGTGGCTACCTTGCCGTCTGCTCGGCCGCCCGCTTACCTGCTATTTGAGAGGTAAAACCTACCAAAATAAACCTGTCCCTTTTTGGCAGGTTTACAAGAAAGCGGGGATGAGATGGCGACGGTGTACGGTTATGCGCGGGTGAGTTCGCGCGATCAGAATCTGAATCGGCAGCTGGATGCGCTGGGCGCCTATGGCGTGGGCTCAGCGAATATTTATGCCGACCATGCGAGCGGCAAGGACTTCGATC
>USJQ01000118.1 GCA_900554985.1 uncultured Collinsella sp.
GGCGGCAGGCCGACGCTAACAGCAGCAGGCCACACGGTATCACCGACCAGCACCAGACCCTCATAGACGCCATCGGCAGGCACTTGAATGCCGTCGGGCACCTGGATGTTTGCCGTGGGAAAGCCCATGTCGGAACCCTCGTGACGGCCAGCCGCCACAACGCCGCGCACCATATAGGGACGGCCGAGAAGCTCGGCAGCCAGCTCCACATGACCCTGGGCCAGCTCATGGCGGATGCGCGTGGCACAGATGGTCTGCCCGTTAACGCAGAGCAGGTCGTGACCGTAAACGTCAACCCCACGCTCAGCACCCCAGGCGCGCATCTCGGCAACGCCCGAAGCGCCGCCGCGGCCGAGTCTAAAGTCGCTGCCTACACGAATGGAGTGAATGTCGACAACGCGCGACAACAGCGCCAGAAACCCGACATGGTCGAGTGCCGCCACGGCGGGCGTAAAGGGAACGGCCACCACCGCATCGACCCCGGTTTGAGCCAGTGCGTGCAGTCGGTCGGCCGTCGTCATCAATTTTTGAGCGGGCGACGGACTCACCACGACGTCCGGATCAGGATCGAAGGTGACCACGACCGCTTTGCTGCCGTGGAAACGTGCGTCGCGAATAACCGCGTCAATCAGCTCTTGGTGCCCACGATGCACGCCATCAAACACGCCAATGGCGATCGACGCGGCACCCAAGAACTCGCACCCATCAAATGCATCGGCAGAAACGATACGGGCCTCATCCAACTCACCCGCGAAAAAGATACGCGCGAGCTCGTGGGGCACCAGCATCATCGAACACCGCCGATCGCCTGCGGAAAGACGTGCTCCATCACAAAGCGGCCGCCCTCGATACGGGCGAGCGCCTTCAATCCCCCATCGAGCACGAGCGCGAACGGTGCCTTCACCGTATCGAAGTCCGCAAGCGCGCGTTCAACGGGAATGCGGCGACCACAAAGCAGGTCGTCTGCAAGATTACCCGGCAAATCGACACGCGTGGCACCAAGGGCGGCGATGGGATCCAAGGCGAAGCCGGCCGCAGACTCGGGAGAAAGCTCCTCGACCGCATGACAGACGCCAATGGAAACCACGCCGGAGGCCGTACGGCGCAGCGCGGAAATATGCGCAGCACTATCGCAGGCGCGACCCAGATCGCGAGCAAGCGCGCGAATGTAGGTGCCCTTGCTTACCGAAAACGCCACGGTCCAGACGCACGCATCGCCCTCGCCGCCCACGGCGATCAGGTCGGCGGCATAGACCTCGACGGGGCGCGGGGGCAACTCAACCGCATGGCCCTCGGGAGCACTCTTATAGGCGCGAACGCCATTGACCGAAATGGCCGAAAACGCTGGCGGCACCTGCATCTGCGGGCCAAGCATAGCGGCCAGCTGCTCACGGGCGTAAGCAAGATCGCGCAGCTCGGGGGCAACGGGCACCGTGCGGACGGCCTCGCCCTCCGCGTCATCGGTTTTGGTCTCGACGCCAAACGAAATGTCGGCGACATAACTTTTGGTATCGAGGGTTAGCATGCCCAGCAGACGGGTCGCCTGGCCCACGCCCACCACCATGACACCCGAGGCCATGGGGTCGAGCGTACCGGCATGGCCGACGCGTCGCTCATGGAGGGCGCGTCGGCACTGCGATACCACATCGTGGGACGTACAGCCCACCGGCTTATCAACGGCGAGCAGCATATTCAATTGAGAAGGCGTACGACGAGCCATGTACCATCCAAAATGTTAGAGCTCGACGGTCACCGAAGCGGGATCCTCCCCTACCAGCTCGGCCAGCATGGGGAGTGCCGCGGTGAGCGTCTCGAGAATCGTTCCGTTGTTAGAGAAACCAGCGGCAGCGGGATGTCCGCCACCGCCAAAAGCAGCAGCGATCTCGGAAACATTGAGGTCGCCCTTGGAGCGCAGGTTACCGCGTACCTTGGTATCGCCCTCAATGCCCTTCAGGAACAGGCAGACCTCCACACCCATCACCGAACGCACAACATCGACCAGGCCGTCGCACTCGTCCGAAGTGACGCCGCAGGCCTCGAGGTCGCTCTGATACGCATAGCTATATGCCACGCGACCGTGCGCCACTGTCTTGATGCGGCCCATAACGATGGACTTGAGATGCAGGAACTCGACGCGCATGCTCTGGTAGACCTCGAGCGCAACGCGCGCCGGATCGGCACCGTGAGCGACCAGGCGCGAGGCGGCATGGAACGCGGCGGCATCGGCGTTTTGATACTGAAAACGACCGGTATCGGTCACCAGGCCGCACAGCAAGCAGGTCGCGACACCATCGCGAGCCACAATGCCACAATTGTCCAAAAAGCGGTCGATGATCATGGCACAGGCCGCGGCATCGACGCACCTCAGGCTCAGCTCGGCAAATTCCTCGCGCGCCGGATGGTGATCGAAGCACACCACATGCGACGAGCGGCGGAGCACCTCGGCTGAGTTGTTCAGACGCTCGACGACCGGCACGTCCACCGAGATGAACAGGTCCGGATTGCCGGCATACGCAGATGCCGGCACCAGACGGTCGGCGCCCTCCATAAAGCGGTAAATGCGCGGAACCGGGTCATCGTCTGCCAGCAGCAGGGCAATGTCCTTGTTGGGAAAAAACTTCATAAGCGAGAGGCCCAGGCCCAGCACGGAGCCTAGGGCGTCACCATCGGGAGACGTATGTCCCGAAATCGCAATGGAGGACGCACCCTCGATGAGCTCGAGGATGCGCCGCTGAATATCTGCAGACTCGCACGAGGCGAGGTCGGCGGAATTAGTCATCTAAAGCTGCCTCCTGGGCGGCATCCGCTATCGGATAGCCGTCCTCGTCCTTTTCGATCGCAAGCGTGGCGGGAACGTTTTCCAGCGCACGCGTGATGCGCTCGGCCTCATCGGTCGAGCGATCGATGCGAAAATCGAGCTCGGGCGTAACACGCCAATCGAGCGAGCGAGCCAACAGGCTGCGAATACGGCCCTTGGCGCTAGCGAACGCCTCCATGACCTCGTCGTAGCGGCTCGCATCGCACGACACGTACACACGCGCGAACGAACGGTCCACCGCGACCTCAACCGCGGTCAAAGTAACCAGGTCGAGACGCGGATCGGAAACCTCAAAGAGCAGGATATAACCAAGCTTCTCGCGAAGCTGCTCGCCCAGACGGCGGGTTGCCTGCGTTTGCTTCATAGCGCTACCCCCTACTCGGTACGGGCAACCTGGTCGATGCGGTAACCCTCGATCTGGTCGCCGGGCTTGATGTCCTGGAAGTTCTCCAGGCCAATGCCGCCCTCGGAACCGCTCTTGAGGCTCTTGGCCTCGTCCTTGTAGTGGCGCATCGAGGCGATCTTGCCGTTGAAGACCACGATGCCGTCGCGCACCAGGCGCACGGAATCGGTCGCGGCGATCTCGCCCTCTTCGACGCGGACACCGGCGGCGATACCGACTTTGGGCACCTTGAAGGTGTCCAGAACGGTCGCGGTACCCGTGGAGACCTCGACCTCGGTGGGCTTGAGCATGCCGATACGGGCAGCGTCGAGCTCCTCGAGGCACTTGTAGATGACGTCGTAGCAACGGATCTCGACGCCCTCGCGCTCGGCGGCGGAGCGGGCCTTACCGTCGGGACGGACGCCAAAGCCGATGATGATGGCGTTGGAGGCGTCGGCCAGGACGACGTCGGTCTCGTTGATGGCACCAACGGCGGAGTGGATCGTGTTGATGCGGACCTCGGACTGATCCATCTTGTCGAGCGAATCCTGAAGGGCCTCGATGGAACCCTGGACGTCGGCCTTGATGATCAGGTTGAGCTCCTTGACCTCGGCGTCGGCAATGGTCTCGAAGAGGTTCTCGAGCGTGACGTGCTTGACGCGGCTCTGCTCCTCGATACGGGCCTTGAGCGAACGCTCGTCGGCGAGGGCACGAGCCTCGCGCTCGTCCTCGAACACGCGGAACTCGTCACCGGCGTTGGGCACGGACTGCAGGCCCAGGATCTCGACGGCGTCGGAGGGACCGGCCTCGGTGACGGCGCGACCCTTGGGGTCGAGCATAGCACGTACGCGGCCGTAGGTAAGGCCGGCGACCAGCGTATCGCCCACGTGCAAGGTACCGCGGGTCACGAGCACGGTAGCGACCGAGCCGCGGCCCTTGTCGAGCTTGGCCTCGAGGACGTTGCCGGAGGCAAAGGTGTCCGGGTTGGCCTTGAGCTCGAGCACGTCTGCCTGGAGCAGCACGGTCTCCAGAAGGTCGTCGATACCGATCTTCTGCTTGGCCGAGATGTTGACGAACATGTTCTGTCCGCCCCACTCCTCGGGGATGACGCCGTACTCGGTGAGCTCCTGGCGCACGCGGTCGGGGTTGGCACCCGGCTTATCGATCTTGTTGACGGCGACGACGATGGGTACGCCGGCGGCCTTGGCGTGGTTGATCGACTCGACCGTCTGGGGCATGACGCCGTCGTCGGCAGCCACGATCAGAATAACGATGTCGGTCACCTTGGCACCACGGGCACGCATGGCCGTAAAGGTAGCGTGACCCGGGGTATCGATGAAGGTGATCTTGCGGTCGTTGATCATAACCTGCGAAGCACCGATGGCCTGCGTGATGCCGCCCGCCTCGCCGGCAGCGACGCCGGTGTGACGGATGGCGTCGAGGAGGCTCGTCTTGCCGTGGTCGACGTGGCCCATGA
>USJQ01000119.1 GCA_900554985.1 uncultured Collinsella sp.
CAGGGTATCGGCGCCCAGATCGAGCACGCCGCGCGTGGCGTGGACGGAAGCCTTGCCATCGATAATCTTCTCGACGACCTCGGTAAGCTGGTCGCCCAGGAAGATGGACATAATCGCCGGAGGAGCCTCGTTGGCGCCCAGACGATGATCGTTGCCGGCCGAGGCAACGGAGGCACGCAGGAGCTCCTGATAGTTATCGACGGCCTCGATCACCGCGGTGAGGAAGACGATGAACTGCAGGTTGTCGAGCGGAGTGTCGCCCGGGTCGAGCAGGTTCTCGGACTCGGTGCCAAGCGACCAGTTGTTGTGCTTGCCCGAACCGTTGATGCCCTCGAAGGGCTTCTCGTGCAACAGGCAGACCAAGTCGTGACGGGAGGCGATGAGCTTCATCTTCTCCATCATGACCAGATTCTGGTCGATTGCCTCGTTGACCTCGCCATAGACAGGGGCAAGCTCATGCTGGCAGGGAGCGACCTCGTTGTGCTTGGTCTTGGCGGGAATACCAAGTGCCCATAGCTCATCGTCCAGGTCCTTCATATAGGCCGAGACGGTAGGGCGGATAGCGCCAAAGTAGTGCTCCTCGAGCTCCTGGCCCTTGCAGGGAGCAGCACCAAAGAGGGTGCGGCCGGTGATGACCAGGTCCCGGCGCTTGCGGTAAGCGTCCTTCTTGATCAGGAAGTACTCCTGCTCGTCGCCCACGGAAGGAACGACCTTCCTGGGGGTCTTGCCAAACAGTGCCAAAACACGCTTGGACTCACGCGAGAGTGCGGTCATGGAGCGCAGCAGCGGGGTCTTCTTGTCCAGGGCCTCGCCCGTGTAGGAGCAGAAAGCCGTGGGGATGCACAGGACGTCGTCCTTGATAAAGGCAGGGCTGGTGGGATCCCAGGCGGTGTAGCCCCGGGCCTCAAAGGTGGCGCGCAGGCCGCCGTTGGGGAAGCTGGAGGCGTCCGGCTCGCCCTGGATGAGGTTCTTGCCCGTAAACTTGGTAATGGCGGTGCCGTCGTGGTTAGGCTCGAGGAAGCTGTCGTGCTTCTCGGAAGTGATGCCCGAAAGCGGCTGGAACCAGTGCGCGTAGTGCGTGGCGCCCTTGGAGATGGCCCATACCTTCATGGCGTGAGCGACGGCGTTGGCCACATCCAGGTCGAGGGGTTCACCGTCCTCGAGGGTTGCAGCAAGGCGCTTCCAAATGTCCTTGGGGAGGTAGTCCTTCATGACTTCCTCAGAGAACACCATGGTCCCGAAGCGGTCAGTAAGTTCGGCCATACGGAACTCCCTTCGTATCGGCACCGCGTGAGATGCGGTGTTGATTACTAACGAACGAGTCATAGCTTAGACTCGCCGTGTTTCCGCGACATTACCGTTATGTTGCTGTCGCGAAACCAATCAATGAGGTTACCGCATCACGGCAGGCTTGCCACCCTTAACAGCCAACGAACTGTATAAATTGCAGACCTCTCCGCATGGTTTGAGGGTAGCTGGTTGATGGGGTAAAGAAGTCCCGTCCCAAATGAGTTGCGTTGTTATAGGGAATGACGATAGCGAAGCATCTTCGATTGGTATTCCCAAATGGCAAGTAAAACTCCAGCGTGGCGCAGCGGTGCTGTAGAATCCTTAACACATCGCACTAAAGTATCTAAAGGAGCACGATATGCGCGTCGACGAGGTTTTTAAGCAGGCAGCATCCCAGGGCACCACTCCCGTTTCGTTTGAAATGTTCCCGCCCAAGGGCGAACTCACCCTCGATACGGCCCGCAAGGTGGCAGGCAGTCTGTGCAAGCTTTCGCCGAGCTTCGTCTCGGTCACCTGCTCGGCCGGCGGCTCGGGCAACGGCGCCACCACCGCCCCCATCGCGCATATGATTTCGAGCGAATTCGACACGCCTTCGGTGGCGCACCTCACCTGTGTGGGCCGTACCCACGCCGATATCGCTGCCAAAATCGATGAGTACCGCACCGCCGGCGTGGAAAATATCCTGGCGCTGCGTGGCGATCTCCCTGTCGGCGCGACCGAGGACGACAAGCCCGCCTCCGACTACGCCTACGCCCGCGACCTCATCCCCGAGCTCGTCGACGCCGGCTTTTGCGTGGGCGCCGCAGCCTACCCCGAGGGCCACATTGCCTGCGAGGACCTCAGCCTCTCGGTCGAACACCTCAAGCAAAAGCAAGATGCCGGCGCGAGCTTCTTTGTGACGCAGCTCTTCTTTGATAACGAGTGCTTCTACCGTTTTCGCGAGCTTGCCGACAAGGCCGGTATCACCGTGCCCATTACCGCAGGCATCATGCCGTTTATGGGCAAGTCGCAGATCAGCCGCATGGTCTTTATGTGCGGCGCATCGCTGCCCTCCCCCGTCATCAAGATCCTCGCCAAGTACGAGAACGACCCCGAGAGCCTGCAGGCTGCCGGTGTAGATTATGCTGCTCGTCAGCTTTGCGACCTTAAGGAGCACGGTGCCGACGGTCTGCACCTGTACACTATGAACCGTCCTGCGATCGCCGCAACCATTATGGAGCGCCTGGGGTAATGGAAAAACCGCACGTCGATACAACCGTTGTTGAAGTGCCGGCCGACCTTGCGTCGCCGGCGCTTTACCGTATCGACGCTGACCACCACCCTCGTGTCGACCGTGCCGAGATGCTGCGGTATCTGGGCTACGGCGGCCAGCAGATTGAGCCCGAGCTAGCGCAGCGTATTGAGCTTGTAGTCGAGCGCCTAGAGCTGGATATCGAGCCCCGTGGCGTGCGCCGCGTATTTGCCATCAATGCCACGGGCATCGACGAGCAGGGCGAGCCCTGCATCCGCTTGGTTGGCACCAATGTTGAGCTGCGGGGTCGTGATATCTATCGCCACCTTAAGGACGCCCGCCTGGCGGCGCTCATGGCCTGCACCCTCGGGATGTCTGCCGAACGCCGTCTGCGAACCACGGGAGCCCAGCAACCCCTGGAAGGCGCCGTGCTCGACGCCGCATGCTCTGCCTATGTAGAAGCCGCCGTCGAGCAGATGGACCAGCAGGTCAAGGCTGCGGCCGCTGCACACGGACTCGCCGGTAACTGGCGCTTTAGTCCCGGCTATGGCGACTGCCCGCTCTCGGCCCAGCGCTCAATCGTGGATGCACTCAACGCCACGCGCCTCATTGGACTTACCGTGACCCCCACCAGCCTGCTCATGCCCACCAAGAGCGTGACCGCGGTGATCGGTCTGTTTGACGGCGAAGTCCACGACGCCCAGAGCCGCCCCACCTGCAATATCTGCCGCATGCGTGAGCACTGCCGCTTCCGCGCCGCCCACACCACCTGCTATTCGCATTCTGAATAAAATGTCAATTGATGGCACGGTATCGAGGGAATCTCATCCGTAAGTAAGCGGATGTCCTCACAAACAAGTACCATAAGATGCCAAATAACAACTATCTGAAAGCCAGTACATGCACAACATTCTGCAGTTCTCGCCACAACTAACCGCGCTTGAGTTTTTTTCAGGCATTGGCTTGGCTCGTGCCGGCATGGCAAAAGCCGGAATCAAAACAATCTGGGCAAATGACATAGACCGTACTAAATGCGCCATGTACAGCCAGTGCTGGGGCGATGAGCATCTAGTCGAGCAGGATGTCCACACACTCGACCCCGACCTAATACCCCAAGCCGACATCGCATGGGCGTCAAGCCCTTGCACAAACTTATCTCTCGCGGGAAACAGGGAGGGACTTATCTCTGGCAAAGAGTCCAGTGCGTTCTTTGGCTTTATTAAGGCCATCGAAGGAATGAGCGATCGTGCCCCGCGGGCACTTGTTCTCGAAAACGTCATCGGCCTTGCCACGTCTAATAACAGTGATGACTTTAGACTCGTTTGCCAGGAATTTAATCGTTTAGGCTATTCATGCGACGCTTATTTTATCGATGCACGGCACTGGCTTCCCCAGTCACGCCCCCGCATGTTTATCGTCGGATTAAAAGACCCTCTTCCCAACAGCCGACTCGATTCCTCGCTTCGACCTGAAAAGGTCTCCTGGATTCACTCCGACCCTTCACTCATTACGCACGTCTCTCACCTAAACGAGCCGAGCCCACTTCGCATGACGGGCCTTGCAACGGTTGTTGAAGATATTCCCGAGGGCGACAAGCGTTGGTGGAACAAAAACCAAGTACAAGCATTTATCGACTCGCTTGCACCGCATCAAGCAGAGCGCCTTCAGCGCTTCTTAAATGCCAAAGAAAAAACTGTTCGCACTGCTTACCGTCGCACGCGATCAGGCGTTGTGCGCTGGGAAATCCGTGAAGAAGAAATTGCCGGATGTCTAAGAACGGCTCGCGGCGGCTCATCAAGACAGGCAGTCGTTATATGCGAAAACGGAAAGATAGAAGTTCGCTGGATGACTGGAACCGAATATGCCCGTCTCCAAGGTGCTGACTCATGTCAGTTTAGCGGCTTCTCGGATGCTCAGATTCGCTACGCATTCGGAGATGCAGTTGCCGTGCCAGTTGTCACTTGGCTTATAAAAAATGCAGTCAAACCAGCGCTTATGGCTTCAAGGAACGGAGTGAACAATAATGGAAATGACCAATTGCTCCTTGAACGAGCCCGATAAA
>USJQ01000120.1 GCA_900554985.1 uncultured Collinsella sp.
GTTGTGGCGACGGTGCTGACCCACGAGCACGGGCACGCCGGCGGTCTCGGCCTCGGCGGCGAAAGCCTGGGCATCCTCCAGGTCGTTGGAGATCGGCTTTTCGACCAGCGGCACGATGTTGCGCTTCACGGCCTCGCGGGCAACGCCCAGGTGCAGGTCGTTGGGGGTGGCGATGATGACGGCCTCGGGCTTGACCTCGTCCATCATCTGGGCGGGATCGGTATAAAACGGCACGCCGGCGGCCTCGGCCGTGGCGCGGGCGCCCTCAAAGGCGTCGGCGATGGCGACGAGCTCGGCCTCGGGCTCCTCGGTGACAAAGCGGATGTGGTTGCGGCCCATGGCGCCGGCGCCGATAACGGCAATGCGGACGGGGTTGAGCTCAGACATTTCGACTCCTTAATACTGGTGGCGGTGGGATGCGACAAAGGGGCTGTCCCTTTGTCGCATCGGTAGAACTAGGCGGACTTCTTCTTACTGTCGGAGACCATCATGTAGACGGTGAGCACGACGGCGATGGCGGCGATCACGATGGCGCCGTAGAAGGACTGCTGGTAGGCGGCGCTGCCGGCCTCGGCGTGATACAGCACAGCGGTGATGGGCTGGCTGATCCAGGTGGAAGCGGCGTAGCCCAAAAACATGATGCCGTAGTTGACGCCGATGTTGCTGGTGCCAAAGGCGCCACCGGTGAGCGGCGGGTAGATGACGAGCAGAGCGCCAAAGCTAAAGCCGAGCAGGGCGAGTGCCACAAAGAACATGCTCTGCGTAAAGCTCATCGACATGATGACGAGCGCGACGATGGTGACGACAAGGCTGATGAGCAGCGACTTGTAGGCGCCGAGTTTGTCGATGATCTGGCCAAAGGACAGACGACCAACCAGGTTAGCGCAGGTGTTGACGGAGACCACCACGCCGCCGCGGGCGACGGCAGCGTCGCTCGTGGGGTCGGCGAAGAGCTGGACGGCGGCGATGGAGGCAACCTTGCCCACGAGCAGGGTGCCCGCGGTGGCGGCAAAGGCGAAGGTGACGATGAGGACCCAAAAGCGCGGGGTCTTGACCATCTCGCCCGGGGTGAGGTCGCCGAAGGTGCCGGCGTGCGCGCCGCCCTTGGGGGCCTCGAAGCCCTCGGGCAGCCAACCGGCCTCGGGGGCCTTCAGGAACAGGGCGGAGGCGGCGATCATCACAAAGAAGATGACGCCGAGCGCCTTAAGGGCGCCAAAGATGCCCAGGCTCGGGATGAGCAGCGAGGCGAGCACTGGGGACAGCACGGCGGGGCCGGCGGTCGAAGCGGCCAGGGTGATGCCGGAGGCGAGGCCCTTCTTGTCGATGAACCACTTTTGGCCGGTGGTGAGCGCCGGGTTGTAGCCCAGGCCGTTGCCGAGGGCGGCGACGAGCGAGAACCACAGGTAGAAGTGCCACGGCTCGGTGCCGGTGCCGGACATGAACCAGCCCAGGCCGTAGCACACGGCGGCGGCGATCACGACGTTGCGCGGGCCGATCTTATCGGAGATGCGGCCGGCGAAGATGCCCGTCGCGGCCATGATGGTCTGAAAGACCGGGAAGGCCCAGGTAAGAGCGCTGGACCACTCGGGGTAGACGGCGAGCAGGTTCTTGCTCACGACGGAATACAGCGCGATGGAGCTGATGAAGAACATGGTGACGCACGCGGCGGAAAGCACGACGGCGCGACCCTTGTTGGAGTTGGTGGAAGCCATTGGACTCTTTCTAATCGATACGGGGGAGGAGCAGGCGTATTCGCGGGCCTCCCTGTTAGGTTGGTTTACTGGTCAGTCGGCTTGGCGACGCCGGACTCATCGGACCAGAGCTCGACACCCTTGTTCTTAAGGTAGTTGTCGGCATAGGCGCGACGGCCGCCGGGCTTGGCGGTGAGGTCGCCCATCATGTTGGAGAAGCCGCCGTCGACCTTGATGGCGTCGCCGGTGGTGAAGTCCGAGCGCGTGGACGCCAGGAACATGACGGCGTTGGCGATATCGCTGACCTCGCCGATGCGGCGCGTGGCGATCAGACGGCTGCGGCTCTTTTCGACCTCGGGGTCGGCGTAGAAGTTGGCCGACATCGGGGTCTTAACGAAGCAGGGTTCGACGCAGTTGGAGCGGACGCCGTAGGGGCCCCACTCGGCGGCGAGCATCTTGGACATCATGTTCACGCCGGCCTTGGTGGAGCTGTACACGCCCGAGAACGTCTCGGGGGAGTGGCTGGCGACGGTCGAGATGTGCACCAGGCGACCCTGGCCGGCCTTGATCATCTCGCGACCAAAGCGCTGCGAGGTGATGAAGTAACCGGTGAGGTTGACGTTGAGCACCTGCTCCCAGTCGCTCAACGGCAGGTCTTCCATAGCTGCGAAGCGCAGGATGCCGGCGGTGTTGACGAGGACGTCGACGCGGCCGAAGTTGGCGATGGTGGCGTCGACGGCAGCCTGAACCTCGGCCTCGTCGGTGGCGTTCATCTTGTAGCCCTCGGCGTGGATGCCAAACTCGGCAGCGAGGTCGGCGGCAGCGGCCTTGACCTTTTCCTCGTCCAGATCGAGCAGGACGACGTTGGCGCCATTGCAGGCGAACTCGCGGCAGATCTCGGCGCCCATACCGCCGAGCGCGCCAGTCACGGCGCAGACATCGCCCTCGAGCTTAAGCCAATTGCTCATAGGAACTTCCCTTCTTGTGCCTCCCGGTGGGTCGCTCCCATTAACCGACCCACGTGGTTTTCGCTGGTTATCGTATGCTTTGCATTTGCGCAGGTGAATTGCATATTTGTTAGAATGGCGTTAACCGTAGGTTTACACTGCGCAATGTAGTTTATGCTTAACCGAGCGCGTGACCTGCGAAAATAACCCCCTGTGGCGCCATGTGGCCACGGGTGCGAAAACGGGAGAATGACGTGTACGATCGACGACTTGAGGCCATATCGGCCGCCGCGGAGCTGGGAAGCTTCTCGCGTGCGGCGGCAAAATTGCGCGTGTCGACCCCGGCGCTCGTCAAGCAGGTGTCGGGATTCGAGGCCGAGTTCGGCATCACGCTGTTCGAACGCTCGCACTCGGGCGTCAAGGTGACGCCGGCGGGCGCACTGCTGGTGGACGACGCGCGCTCGATCATGCGGCAGTCCGAGGACGCGCTGCGCCGTGCCCGACGCGCGGCGGGCGATGGCGGTGCCGTGCGCCTGGGCGTGTCGATGATGTGCCCAGGGCGCCAAACGCTGTCGATGTGGTCGGGCATCCACGATCTGGAACCGTCGCTGCGATTTGAGATCGTGCCGGTAAGCGACCTCTACGACGAACGCGAGACCGTCATGCGCAGCCTCGGTCGCGAGGTGGATGTGGTGCAGTCGAGTTTTTCGACCCCGCGCTGGGGTGACGCCTGCCAAAAGCTCCGCATCGTTAACGTGCCGTTTTATATCGACGTGCCACGCACGAGCCCGCTGGCGCGCAAGACACGCATTACGGTTGCCGACCTGGAGGGCATGCGCCTGCGCGTGCTCCGCCACGGCAACGACGCAATGGACAGCCTGCGCATCGACCTTCTGGCCGACGGCGGCGTTGACGTGATCGACGTGGACAGCTTTGACTTTGCGCTCTTTAACGAGGCAGAGGAAAAGGGCGACGCGGTGCTCACCTGCGGCGCATGGTCGGGGGTACACCCGGCCTTTGTGGGCGTGCCGTTCCTATGCGGTCGCGAGGTGCCGGTCTTTTTGCACTATCCGCTCGAGCCCACCCTCCAAGTCCAAAAATTTGTCAACGCCATGGCACAACTTCTCAAATAGCTATCGTGTCGATGATTCTTTAATTCCCGTCCTAGAAAAATCATCTGGTAGAGTTGACCTCACGTGAATTTCAGCACACTGCGTATCACCTGTGCTTTTGTCATTTGGGGGAGTGAACTTGTGAATACTTCTGTCGCCAAGAAAGCCAGCCGGGCGATGCGCCTGCTCATGATGGTGCTCACGGCAGTTCTCATCTTCTTCTTCATTAATGTTATGTTGCTCGTCTCCGATATCCAGGGCACGGCGCGCGTGGTCAACTACGCCGGTCTGGTGCGCGGTACCACGCAGCGAATCGTTAAGCTCGAGGACGCGGGCCAGCCTCAAGACGACCTGCTCAAAGCCGTGGATTCATACATCAACGGCTTGCGTTACGGAAGTGGCGACCTCAACCTCGTCCGTCTCGACGACGATGAGTATCAGGCAAAGATGACCGAGCTTGCAAATTATTTTGATGAGCTTTGCGCCGAGATTGCCCGTGTGCGCGAAGTCGGCTACGAGAACACCGATATCATCGCGATGAGCGAGGAGTTCTTTGGTATTTGTGACGATGCCACACGACTCGCAGAGGACTACTCTCAGGAGAAGGCGTCGGCGCTCAACTATCTCGAGGGCTTGGTGATCATCGACATCGTGGGCTTGGTGGCGACCTTTGCGGTCGAACTTGTTCGCGCGGTGCGCACTGCCGCGCTCAACCGCGAGCTGCAGAGCAAAGTCTATCTCGACGAAGCCACGGGACTGCCCAACAAGAACAAGTGCGAGGAGATCTTGGGGCAGGAGCGGCCTGTCTCCGCGGAGGCGCCCGTTGCGGGG
>USJQ01000121.1 GCA_900554985.1 uncultured Collinsella sp.
AAGCCGGGATTCCTTAAGACATCGACCGGCAGAAGCTTTGGCGGTGCTAAGCTCGAGGACGTGCGGCTGATGCACGAGGTGCTCGGCGATGCCGTGGCAATCAAGGCGGCGGGCGGTATCCATAATTACGAAGAGGCCTGCGCATTCATCGAGGCCGGCGCCAGCGCGTTAGGTGCATCGGCGGGCATCGCGATCGTCGAGGGCGCACCGACGGATGAGCGTCGCTAGCAGACGTATTTGACCTGAGCGATAAAGCTTCACGACCACACGCTGTTCATGTTCGAGACAATATGACTTTTTGCCCGTTGTAAACGGAGTCGCGATGGGTGTTCTGTATGATGGCTCAGACAAGGTTGTTCAATGACAGGGAGGCATATATGGCAATCAAAGCCATCGCGATGGATATCGACGGTACGCTCACCAACGATCAGAAAGTGATTAGCCCGCGTACGCGCGAGAAGCTGCTCGCGGCGCAGGAGTCGGGCATTAAGCTCATCTTGGCATCGGGCCGTCCCGTATGGGGTCTTCACGCCTTGGCCCAGGAGCTCGACCTTCAGAACCATGATGGTTTGCTGGTGGCCTTTAACGGCGCTCACGTCGTCGATGCCCAGACCGACGAGGTACTGTTCGATCAGGCTATGCCTGCCGACGAATTGCATCGCTTGATTGATCACCTGCGTAATTTTGACGTGATCCCTATGATTTCGCTCGGTCGCGATCTGCATGTCGAGGACTCGTATCGCTGCATGATCACACTGCCGGACGGTTCGCAGAAAAACATCGTCAAATACGAGCGCGATGCGTGTGACCTTAAGATCCGCGAGGTCGAGAGCTTGCATGAGGTTGTGGACGCTTATCCCGTGGACAAGCTGCTGACGGCAGGCGACCCGGCCTACCTACAGGCGCATTACGAGGAGATGTATGCGCCCTTTACCCAGACGCTTTCGGGCATGTTTACGGCCGACTGGTACTTTGAATACACGGCGCCCGGTATCGACAAGGCCCGCGCGCTCGAGGGTGCCCTGCCCAAGCTCGGTATCGATGCCAGCGAGGGCGTCTCGTTTGGCGACGGCCAGAACGACAAGTCCATGAATGGGTGGGCCGGCACCGGTGTTGCCATGGGCAACGCCGTCGATGAGGTTAAGGCGGTAGCCCAGATGGTGACCGCCAATAACAACGAAGACGGTATTGCGGTGGCGTTGGATAAGCTGCTGGGTTAGAATCGCCGATAATGCATGGTTCGGGCGCCTGCTTACAGGCGCCCTTTTGTTAGGGAGGGTGCCGTGTCCGCATTTCCGTTCGACGCCGTTATCTTTGACATGGACGGCGTCATTGTCGATACCGAGTATTACTACCTGGGCGAGACTGCCGCGTTTGCCAAGGAGCTTGGGCTTAACCTGACTCAAGAGGAGTTGAATGGGCAGGTTGGTACCTCGCATCAGTTCTTCCTGCATATGCTGGTCGATTGGTTTGAGCGCGCCGGTAAGGGGCATTTTACTGGCGAGGAAGCGTTGGCCCGTTGGGATGAGTGGGCGCATGAGCGTCCGCGCGACTATCAGACTTTGATTAACCCAGGCGCCGTGGATACGATTCGAGAGCTGCCGCGCCGGGGCGTTCGCGTGGCGCTTGCCAGCTCGTCTCCCATGGATAGCATCGAGGAAGTGCTCAATGCGTGCGGGCTGTCGGATGCCTTTGAGTATGTGGTGAGCGGCGAGCAGTTTAAGGAGAGCAAGCCCGAGCCCGACATCTACCTGCATGCGCTGGACCTGCTGGGGCTGCCCGCGAATCGCTGCTGCTGCGTTGAGGATTCCGTTCCGGGCATTACCGCGGGTAAGCGAGCCGGCCTGACGGTCATTGCCAAGCGCGAGGAGCGCTTTGGCTTTAGCCAGGATGCCGCGGACAAGATTATCGACCAGCTGCCGGAGCTACTGGAACTCGCGTAGATCCTGGGCGGTACTGCTGTCACAACAGTGGTTCCGTTGGCATAAGAGAGGGGCGCGCTATGGCATTTAACGTGAGCGCACTGGGGTTTGGCGACAACGTCGTCGACCGCTACGAGCATATTCGCACGATGTATCCGGGTGGCAATGCGGTGAACTTTGCCGTGTATGCCAAGAAATGCGGAGCCGCGCGCTCCGCGTATATGGGCATCTTTGGTAATGACGCTGCTGCCGAGCACGTGATTGCGAGTCTTGAAGATGAGGACGTTGAACTAGCCAAATGCAAGCAGCTCATCGGTGAGAATGGTGCTGCGCGCGTGACCGTCGTTAACGGCGACCGTGTTTTCCTTGGCTCCAATGAGGGTGGCATCCGTGGTGATGCTCGCTATGTGCTCGATCGCTTTGACCTTGCGTACATGAAGCAGTTCGACGTAGTCCACTCGGGCAACTATTGCTTTACCGAGCGCGAACTTCCCAAGTTGAAGGCCGCGGGCATCACGGTTTCGTTTGACTTCTCGGACGATTCGACCGACGAGTACTACGAGCAGATTGCTCCCTACGTTGACTTCGCATTCTTTAGCGCGGCAGACGCCGCGAGCGAGGATGAGATTCGCGAGCGTCTGGCATGGGTGAAGAGCCTAGGTCCGCGTTTTGTATCGGCAACGGCTGGCGCTGAGGGCTGCATTGCCTATGATGGCGATCGTTATTACCGCCAACTGGCTAAACCGGTAACGGAAATGAAGGACACTATGGGTGCGGGTGACTCGTTTCTGACTTCGTTCTTGATGTGCTATCTCGATTCCGCCAAGCGTGGCGAGGATGGCGTCGAGGCCATCGAGCGTGCACTCGACTTTGCGGCGGGGTTTGCTTCGACCGTATGCGGCATGGAAGGCTCTTGGGGCCATGGGGCGCCGATTTCCGAATAGGCGAGCAGTCCCGGGGAGTCGAATTGTCGCCTCCCCGGGACTCCATGGACAAAAAATGCTAAATATGAGTACTGTCACTAATTTAGTAACAGCGAAATTTAGCTTTTGAGGGCCTAGTTGGGTGTCTGCGAGCGATTAAAACCTGCTAAAAATGACTTTAACCACCTTAAAGTGCCTTGATAATGGATAGCTGTACATTATCAAGGCACTATTTTGCCGTAAAATAATGTGACTGGATTTGCAACAGTACTCATATTTGGCATTTTTTGTCCTCCGGGGCTAGCGAAGGTCAAAAACAGAGTGCGCATTTGTTAAAACTGCCGACTCGATGCGCTTTGCGTCACAATTTTTGAGCGAGGCGATGCGTTCTGAGGTCCTTGTGAGCGATTTGATGAGCGACTGCGCGCTTGTTTCTGTGTTTGCCTCCGCTGATGCATCGGTCTCGAGCAGTAAACGATCGAGTGGAATCTGTCGTGCGTATTCGCGTCCTCGTTTAGACGCGAGCATGCGTTCGTTGACGGAAAAATAACAGTCCGCATCACGCGCGCGGACGAGTTCGTCCGAAGTGCCGCTAAACCAGTGGAAGATGATAACGGGGGAGTCGGGGTTTGGGATGAGTAGTCCATGCGATTCGAGGACGTCCAGTACGGCTCCTGCCGAACGAACGGCGTGAATTGATATCACGCGCCCGGTAAGAGGATGCTGCACGAGTGTATCGCAGAGCCGGTCAAATGCCTGTATTTGTAGCGGCTCACTTCCGGCAAAGCGTGCGGAAAAGTCGAGTCCCACCTCGCCGATGTAGCGCTCTTGGGCAGCAACTTCGCAAAGCAGATCGACTTCGGCAGGACCGCAGCGGCCGTCGGCGAGCCACCAGGGGTGGAGCCCAACGCCAGCGATGATGCCTGGTAGGCGACGGGCGCGCTCGTTTGCGGCCGAAAAGTCGCGTGGGTCGACCCCGCAGTCAAAGAGCCCCAGACCCAACGCCGCCGACTCGCTGGCTGCAGCATCGGGGCTGAGCATCAAATCAAGATGACAATGCGTGTCAAAGAATCGCGGTTCCATCGCAGGGCATCCTGCTAGTCCAAGCGCTGGCCATCGGCGCGCACGCGCTCGCACCCGCGCCCGCTGATCTGGCGGATAACCTCGCCGGCAATCATCTGACCCATGATGGGCGGCATAAAACTGGCAGTTCCCAGCTCGGTGCGCTCGTGGATGTTGGAAGGGTCGCGGGGTTGGGTTTTAACCGATTCCTCGCAGCTAAACAGCACGTGCAGGCTCTTGATTCCGCGCTTCTTACATTCTTTGCGCATAATGCGGCTCATGGGGTCACGTACCGTATCGAAGATGTCGGCAAAGCGGAGGCACTCGGGATGGAGCTTGTTGGCCCCGCCCATGGAACTGACCAAACGGATGTCGTGGTCCTGAGCATATTTGGCAATGGTGAGCTTGGCCGAGATGGTGTCGATGGCGTCGACGACGTAGTCGAGCTTGCCACCCGTCTGCTCCAAAACGCTCGCGAAGAAATCATCGATGTTGTCGCTCAGCAGGTATTCGGTGCGCTTGATAACGGTGGCAGCGGGATTGATGTCGTTGATCATGGCTTCCATCACGTCCACCTTGCGCTTGCCGATGGTGCTATGAAAGGCGATGACCTGTCGATTGATATTGCTTGGCGCGACGATATCCTTGTCCAGAATCACAAAATGACCGATGCC
>USJQ01000122.1 GCA_900554985.1 uncultured Collinsella sp.
CAATCGTCGAGGACTACTCGACGCAGGTGCTCGATGACGGCTTTTTCCATGCCGACCCGCATGCGGGAAACATCATTCTCAAGGACGGCATCGTTTACTTTATCGACTTGGGCATGGTCGGACGCATGTCGAGTCACGATCGCGGTATCGTCAAGGACATGATTTTCGCCGTGGCCGAGGGTGACGTGCCCAAGCTCAAGGATTCGCTCATGCGCTTTGCCGTGACGCGCGGCGACTCGGCTGAGCTCGATCATTCGGCCTTTTTGTCCGATTTGGACTTTATCGTCGCAGACTTTGCGGGCCTTGACCTGAAGGATCTGGATATCGGCGAGTTTTTGACCTCGCTGCTAAACCTGGCGCGCAAAAACGACGTTGAGCTGCCGAGCGTGGTAACGATGTTCGCCCGCGGCATGGTGACGCTCGAGGGCCTGCTGACTGAGTATATGCCCAACGTCAACATGATCCAGATCATCCAGACGCACATCAAAAACGAGAAGAGCACCTATGCGCGCGTGCGTGATATGGGACGCGATCTTGCCGCGAGCAGCTATCGCGCGGCAAAAGGCTCGCTCGAGGCGGCCGAGTATCTGGGCTTGGCTTCGCGTATGCTCACGCGCGGCCAGCTTAAGGTAAACACGCAGATCATGAGCAGCGATAAGGCGCTGCGACAGCTGGGCGGAATTATCGACCGCATGTAGATGGCAATTGTGATCGCTGGTCTGTTTATCGGTTCGTCGGTGGTGTACTACGCACGCATCGAGCCGGTTGTGTTTGGCATCCCAGTCATTGGCTTTATGGGCTACGTGAGCGCGCTGGTGCTGGCGCTTATGCTGGGCCGCAATATCTGGCTCAACAGCCACGGCGGCAAGCACTAGAGGCTGCGACCGTCACCGCATTCTCCTATCGCAAACAATAGCTTTTACCTTGGGTTTCGCCTGCGTGCGAGGCCCTTTTGCGTGATACCATACTGACGGTAATAATCGATGGCCTAGATGGTGGTGCGGAGACGCACGAATGCGCGGTTTTCCTGCGCGTTTGGGAGAATCGGGGTGCAAGTCCCCGGCTGTACCAGTAACCGTAATTCCTCTTGGCTCGGGATGTTCGCGTCGCAGATCGGACGGCGCGCCTGAGCCGTTAAGGTTAAGTCGGATCGCCTCCCATCTTGCATGCGGCTGCGGCGTATGCTGCCGGTGTGCATAGGGCTCTGGAGGGAAGAGAGATCCCGATGGGGGAACTCGAGCGCAACATGCGCGATGACGTGGGGCAGCCTCAAGGCAACGCTCCAAGTACAGACAATGGGGGACAAATGGATATGTTTGAGGACGAGCGCGAGCGCGCCTCGTTGCATCGCCGTGGCGCGATTGCACGCGGTATAGCCAAGCGCGGCCTGGTGGCATTCCTGGCCTTCGCGATGGCCTTTGGCACCACGCCGGCTCAGCTGTGGGCCGAGGGCGCCGAGGGCATTGCCGAGGCTGTGGCTCAGGCTACGACGCCGGACGAGGGTGCAGCGCTTGCGGATGGTGCTGCCGACGGTGTCGTTTCTGAAACCGGCTCTAACGCGAGCGATGCGTCGGTTAACGATGGCGCTTCGACGAATGCCGCAGATAGCAACAGCGTAGCGTCGGACGATTCTGTTGCAGCCGAGGCTTCTACTGCTTCGCCGGATTCATCCGAACAGAACGTCAAAAGTGTTGTAGCCGCTTCCGATGAGGCTGAATCTCAGCCTACCGAAGCCGCAGGCCAAGAGGTCGCGGCTACGTGCTCCGTCGTCGGCACCGACGCCAAGGGCGCCCAGCAGACCTGGGCCGCCGCCCAGCAGATCACGCTGAAGGAGGGCTCGACCGCGGCCGACCTCTCCGAGCAGCTCTTCAAGCAGGCCGGCCTCAAGGCCGACTACGACCCCAACGGCACCTGGGGCTGGGCGCTCAACACGATCACGTCGCCCTTCGACTCCGGCCGCACGCTCGGCTGCGACCCGGCGACCGGCGCGTACTGGCAGCTGTTCGTCAACGGCAGCGCCTCCGCGGTCGGCGCCGGCGGCTACGCGCTCAAGGACGGCGACTCCGTCGTCTGGTGCTACTCGAAGTGCGGTGACCCCGCGCCCGCCAATCAGATTTCCGTTAGCTGCACCGTTATCGGCCAGGACGTCTCGGGCGCTCAGCAGACATGGGCGCAGCCCACGACAGCTTTGGTGGAAGAGGGCGCGACCGCTGCTGATCTTTCCGAGCAGGCCTTTAAAAAGGCCGGCATTGGCGCCAAAACGGGGAAAGGCACGTACGGCTGGTATCTCGAGTCGCTGACTTCACCGTTCAACAAGACCGTGACGCTTTCGAGCGAGAAAGTTAACGAAAACACTTGGAAATTCTGGCAGTTCTTCGTTAACGGTCAGGCGGCCAATGTCGGCGCGGGCAATTACGCACTCAAGGCCGGGGACAAGGTTACCTGGGTCTATGGCTTTGATGGAACCATGCCCGGCCAGGTTTCCGTTTCAATGGAGATCATCGGTAAGAAGGATGAGAAGGCGCAGCGCTGGACCGATCCTTCGACGCAGGTGTTTGTCGAGGGCACGACGATCAAGGATGCCTCTGCTGCTTACTTCGATGCCCTTGGCATAAAGTCAAAAATGTACGACCAATTTGGCTATTGGGGCGTCAATAGTCTCGTATCTCCGCTTGATGGCACCGAGCTGTCGGGTGCATGGTCGTTCTTTGTCAACGGCGTTCCTGGGTCTCAGCTCGATAGCGATTACGTGCTCAAGTCGGGCGACAAGATCGTCTGGGCTTACGCCCCTGGCGACACCGTTCCTAATCCCGATGAAGTCGTAGTCGATCCGAGCGCTTCGCGCCCGACCGATTGGAAAGCCGACTGGAGTGGCAATTCCAATGCGGTGGTCAAGAACGTGTCCACGCCTACGGGCGCGCTGGCAAGCTCTTGGACGTTCGATTGGAAGGCCTACTCGGGTGCCACGTATCCCAATGCGAGCGAGCCTATTGTCGTGAACGGCAACGTTTACCTTGCCGTGAACAAGCGTTTGCTTAAGATCGATGCCGAGTCGGGCAAGGTGCTTGCCGAGTCGAACCTTAAGACTGCGATTGGCTACACCACGCGTCCGATTTATACGAAAGGCTTGGTCATCGTCCCGCTCGACGGCGGTGCGGTCCAGGCTCTGACGGCCGATACACTGACGACGGTTTGGGTCACTGACTCTGTGAGCAAATCTGCCCAGTCGAATTCCCAGCTGACGGTCGATGGCAACTATCTCTACGTTGGCACCGTTGATGTCGACTATGGAACGAGTACGTACAATAACGGTCATCTGACGCGTATTAATATCCTGACCGGCGCTGTTTCTTGGCAGCATGTTAATGCTGATGAGGGCTACTACTGGACGAGCGCCACAGTGGGCGACGGCTATATTCTGGTTCCGACGAGTGCAGGTACCGTTGAGATGCGGAGCAAGTCGACGGGTGATGTGCTCGGCAGCGTTTCGGTTGGTGCCATCGTCAACTCCGACTGTGTACTGTCCAAAGACGGCAAGCATGCCTATGTGATCTCGCGTGACGGCAAGCTCCACGTGCTGGCACTGTCGGACGCAAACGCAAGGGCCTTTTCGCGCATTTCCGAAGAACGCGTCATCGATCTTGGCCTTACGGGTTGTGCCTGCATGCCCACGCTGTATGGCAATAAGCTGATTGTCGGCGGCGAGGTTTCTGGCGGTTCGGCGCTGGCGATTGTCGACCTTGATAATGACTTTGCTACGACGTTGGTTTCGTCTGCCGATGGCTCCGTGCTTCCTGCCGGTGGCATCAAGGGCGCACCGCTCGTGAGTGTCCAGGCGGATGGCACGTACGTTTATTTCACTGTCAACTATGGTGCGACTTCCGACTATGTGAACTACACCTCGGGCGGTGGCGTGTATCGCTACAAGATGGGTGACGCACAGGCGACCGGTGCGTTTAGCGCAGCGGGACACAACAATTACTGTGACTCGCCGATTGCTTGCGATGCCAAGGGTAACCTCTACTACATCAACGATTCCGGCACGCTTTTCAAGCTGAGTGGTGGCGTTAAGGTCTCGTTTGAGACAGGCGAGGGTTCTAAGGTCGACTTCCAGACTACGGCCGATGGCAAGTTGGTCAAGCCGGCCGATCCGACGCGCGATGGCTACACTTTCGGCGGTTGGTATACCGATGAGGCTTGCACGCAGGCGTATGACTTTAGCACGCCGGTAACGGCCGACCTGACGCTGTATGCCAAGTGGACCAAGAATGCTGTTAACCCTGGCGGTAATGGCGGCACTGGTTCCAACGGCGGTAGCGGTTCTGGTACCGGTACTGGTTCCGGCACTGGCGCTGGCGCGGGTTCTGGCTCCGGCTCGAAGGGCGGCGCTATTGCCCCGGGCCAGAAGCCGACGACCAAGACGACGGTGTCGACCAAGACCGAGACCAAGGACAACAAGTCCGAAAAGAAAGACTCCGATAAGTCCGATAAGAAGGACGAGAAGAAGTCTGACAAGAAGTCTGG
>USJQ01000123.1 GCA_900554985.1 uncultured Collinsella sp.
ACGTCGCTCGCTGACGTTGGCTCAACCTGCGGTGCTGACTACTCCCCTTGCACCAAAACCCGCCCCGTTCTCGGTTTTGAGGACGGGGCGGTTTTGCTTACCTAGATTGTTCGAGTTCCCTATGCAAAGCGGGCGACGAGCTCCTGGAGCACGTCGGTCATCTTGACGAGCGAACTGACCGGGACGAACTCGTTGACGCCGTGGTAGCAATAGCCGCCGGTGGAAAGGTTGGGGCAGGGCAGACCGCGGAACGACAGCTGCGCGCCGTCGGTGCCGCCGCGAATCGGCAGCACTTGGGGCTCAACACCGCAGGCAAGGTAGGCTTCCTTGGCAACATCAATAAGCTCGGGATAGTCACGAACGATCTCGGCCATATTTCGATACTGCTGCTTAATCTCGACCGTCACACGCTCCTCACCCAGACGCTGGTTGAGCATCGAGGCGGCGGCATCAATAAGGTCGAGTTTCTGCTGGAACTTGGCGGCGTCATGGTCGCGGACGATATAGCGCGCTGTGGCGTGATCGACGGTTGCAGATACACCCTCAAGGTGATAAAAGCCCTCGTAGCCTTCCGTATACTCCGGGCGCTGCGCGTAGGGGAGCAACGCGTTGAAGTCGCAGAACAGATTGCCTGCGTTGACCATACGGCCCTTGGCGTCGCCCGGGTGGATGGACTGGCCCTCAAAGCGGACGGTCGCCTCGGCGGCGTTAAAGCACTCCCACTCCAGCTCGCCGATGGGGCCGCCGTCGACCGTGTAGGCGTACTTGCAGCCAAAGGCATCGATATCCAACAGCTCGGCTCCGTGGCCGATCTCCTCGTCAGGGCAGAAGCAAATGCCGAGTGTGGGATGGGGCAGAGAAGGGTCCTGAGCGATACGCGCGACAAGCGACATGATCTCGGCGACGCCTGCCTTGTCGTCCGCGCCCAGCAGTGTGGTGCCATCGCTGCAGACCAGGTCCTCACCTGCGAGGTCGTTCAGGGCAGGAAGCTTGGCGGTACTCATGGCAACGGGCTTACCGTCAACCGTGCCGCAGACCAGGTCGCCGCCTTCGTAGTGTACGATGTGCGGCTTCACGCCGGCGCCCGGTGCAACTTCGGTGGTGTCGAGATGGGCGATCAGGCCCAGGGCGGGCTTGTCCTCAGCGCCCGCACTTGCGGGGATATGCGCGCAGACATAGGCGTGCTCGGTCACGTGGGCATCTTCCGCACCAAGCTCGCGCAGCTCTTCGGCCAGCACGTTGGCAAGGTCAAACTGAACGGCGCTCGAGGGTACCTGGTCGCAGTTTGCATCCTCGGACTGCGTGTTGATCTGGACGTAGCGCAAAAAGCGCTCGAGGACATCGGGGCTCGTGGTGGTGTTTTCCATAAAGACCGCTCCAATCTTGGTCGTCGTGTGCAACAAGAACTCTAGCACGGTATGCCACGGCATACCACGACGCTTGGATGGGGTAGAATCAGCCATTGAATGCAGAAGGGACGGAAGATCATGGATACGACAAATAGCTCGCGCGAACTACATCTGACGGTGGCGAACGAAGACTACTTGGAGTGCATGGTTCGCATTGAAAGCGAAGAGGGGGAAACCAACGGCGTGCGATCGGTCGACATCGCGCAGCGCCTTGGCGTCTCCAAGGCATCGGTCAATAAAGCGGTTTCGGCGCTCAAGGCATCCGAGCTTGTCGAGCAATCGCACTACGGCAAGGTAATCCTGACCGATCGCGGTCGCGAGGTTGGCACGGCTATCTGGTACCGTCATCGCCTCATCCGCACGTTTTTGGTTCAGGAGCTCGGTGTCGAATTTGAGCGAGCCGATTCCGAGGCCTGCATGATGGAGCATGCGCTATCCGAGGACACGATGAGCCGCTGGCTCGCCTATCTCGAAAAGCAGGGAATCAGCGTCGAGGAATAGCAGGATATATATGGATACGAGTTATTACAACCGCTTTGGTGCCGAGGAACTTACGCGCCGCTTGTCGAGCGAGACCTTGTTGGCGCAGGGCCCCATGGGCAGTGTTTTGTTGAGTGAGTACGATGCCGCCGACATTCCACCGGCGTTTTGGAATCTGGCAGAGCCGCAGACCGTTTCTCGTATCCATCGCTTGTATGTCGCCGCCGGCGCGCAGGTGCTCATTACCAATACCTTTCAGGCATCGAGCTATGCCCTCAAGCACGACCAGATTGCGCCGTCCGTGGCGGAGGTCAATCGCGGGGCCGTCGACGATGCCCGCCAGGCGCACCCTCAGCTACTGCTGGGCTCGATGGGCCCGATCGGTATTGAGTGGTTTGCCGAGGGCTCTGTCGAGTATCGTGAAATCCGCGGCATTGCGCGCGAACAGGCGCACGCCTTGCTCAATGCCGGCGTTGACGGTCTGCTGATCGAGACGGTGACGTCTATCCGTAATCTGCAGCCCATGCTTGCCGGCGCCCGAGATGCCGCCGACGGCATGCCTGTTCTGGTGAGTTTTGTCGTTGACGATAAAGGCGACCTGCTGGGCGATGGCCTCAACATCGAGGCAGCCGTTTTGTACGCCGAAAAACACGGCGCAAACTCGGTTGGTGTTAATTGCTGTTCGCTTGCGGCCGCGAACGCGGCGGTGCCCAGGATGGTTGCATCGGCGACTACTCCCGTCACGGTGCGTCCCAACGTGGGCGATCCGGTCCAGACTCAGGATGGCCCCGTATGGCACGAGAGCCCCGAAGCTTTCGCGCGCGCATGCATCGAATGGAGACATGCCGGCGCCGCAATGGTGGGCAGTTGTTGTGGAACCACGGCAATCACTACGGCAGCGATGGCCGAGGCGCTCGATATATAAAGGGTAAAACCGCTCCATACGGGGCGGTTTTTTATTGCCTGCATGTCCTCGGCAGCATTTGCCCAAATGGTGAATGCTGGTGCCGGCGGGTTGCCGAGTGCATGTTGCGGGTATACCCCATGCGTACCATGATCCAAACACTGTGAGGTGTCTGCGCGTGTGCGCGATAATTCATTTTGGAACTGACGGTTGGCGCGCTCGCGTCGATGAGGACTTCACTGCCGATAACGTTGCCCGTATCGCCGATGCCGTCGGCGAGTTGTGGCAAAAGACCAATCCAGGCAAAACGGTATATATAGGGTTCGACACCCGGCCCCTGGCGAGCGAGTTCGCTGAGCTTGCGGCGGGCGTGCTAGCAGCGCACGGGCTGGACGCCGTGCTCGCTTCGCGACCTGTTCCGACCCCTGCCCTTACGTGGGCGGCGGCTTATGACGGTGAGGCGTGCGGCGCGCTCATGGTGACGGGGTCCCATCATCCGCAGGGTTATCTGTGCCTCAAGATTCGCATGGGTGACGGCTCGACCGCCAACCAGGATGTCATCGAAGAGCTCGAAGAGACCATGGCTCCCGAGCCAATGGGGATCGAGGGGCAATATCGCACCGCGGATATTATTCCTGACTATATGCAGGCGGTGGCATCGTTTGTCGATGCCGAAGCCATCCGCGCCGCGCACCTGCGCGTGGTTGTCGATCCCATGGGCGGCGCAGCCCAGGGCTATCTAGCCGACTTGCTGCGCGAGCTTGGCGTTGAGGTGCACGAGATTCACGCCGGGCAGGCGTCTGACCAAGAAGATATCTGCCCCGACCCCGTTGAGCCTTGGGTGGACGCTTGCGAGCGCACGGTTATCGATGACGGAGCTTGCGCCGGCCTGGTGACCGACGGCGACGCCGACCGTATCGGTGCGGTTGACGAGCGCGGCAGATATATACATCCGCATCAGATCATGGCGCTCGTTTTGGGCGACTTGGTCCAATTTCGTAATTTGGAGGGGCGCGTCGTCGTCAATCTTTCATGCTCGACGCTCGTGCGTCGCATTGCCGAGGCGCTTGGCTGCCGCGTGACCGTCAAACCAGTCGGTTTCAAATATATAGCGGCGGAGATGAAGAAGGGCGGCGTCCTCATAGGCGGTGAAGAAGCCGGTGGTATCGGCATCGCCGCGCATATGCCCGAGCGCGATGGAGTCCTCGCCTGTCTGATTCTGTGTGAGCTTATGGCTAAGACGGACGCGCCTTTGGGCGTTCTGGTCGACCAACTCGAGGACAGTTTTGGTAAGACGAGTTACGGTCGACGGGATTTGCGCCTTGAGGCCGAAGATGCCGAAACGTTACGAACCCTGCTGCCGGGCGTAAACCCCAAGTCGATTTGTGGCAAGGTGCCGCAAAACGTTAGTCATATGGATGGCTTGCGTTTGGAATTCGAGGATGACACGTGGCTGCTGGTCCGTCCTAGCGGGACCGAACCAGTGGTGCGCGTCTACGCCGAGGGGTTCTCGGTGGAAGAACGCGATGAGTTGCTCGATGCTGGCTGTGCTTTAGCTAGGGGGACGTATCCGCTTTAATCATGAGACTGCCTTATATAAAGAGATGCTCGGCGAGCGGTAGTTAACGGCTGGCAAACGTTAGTCGGATCACAAGATGTGTAGGAAATGTGTACGCCCAGATTCCCGCCCCCGGGGCCCCTCCGGTCTGTCA
>USJQ01000124.1 GCA_900554985.1 uncultured Collinsella sp.
GGAGCATGGTGCGCGCATTGTCCCCGTTTGCCGGCTTACCCAAAATTTGGCCGTCAAAGGTGACAATAGTATCGGCCGCGACGGTCAGTTCATTGGGCTCTGCGTGCTCGGCGGCGACGGCAGCGGCTTTGGCACGCGCCAAGCGCTCGACGAGCGTAAGCGGAGCTTCGCCATCAAAAGGCGTTTCATCGATATCGGCAGGAATGATGCGAATGTCATAGCCCGCCTCGCGCATCAGCTCGATGCGGCGCGGTGATTGCGAGGCCAAAATCATAGCTGAATGCCCTCGGCAACCTTCTCGACAGCCTTGTCGCCGGCGAGCGTGCGCAGCAGCTCAAGCGCAAAGGGGAGCGACTGGGCCATGCCGCTGGCGGTGATGATGTTGCCGTCTTGCGTAACCTTCTCGCCGGTATAGGCGCCTTCGGGGAAGCTCTTCTCAAAGCCAGGGAAGCACGTGGCGTGGCGCCCCTCGAGCAGGTCGAGCTCACCCAGGATAAACGGGGCGGCGCAGATGGCGGCGACGTGCTTGGTCGCGGCGAACTCGCAGACCACGTCGCAGACGCGCTGATCGGCGCGCAGGTTGGTGGCACCGGGCAGGCCGCCGGGCAGCACGACGCAGTCGTACTCGTCAAAATTGATCTCATCAAAGAGCGCATCGCAGGTCACGGGGATCTGCAGCGAGCTTACGACCTCGCGCGTGGGCATGATCGAGACAAGCGTGGCGCGCACGCCGCCGCGACGCATGACATCGACCATGGTCAGGCATTCAATAGTTTCAAAGCCATCGGCGGCGAGAACGGCAACGCTGGGCATGAGGGTTCCTTTCATAGGCGGCATACAATTAGCCGTCTTATACCCCGAAGATCTCCGCTTGCCACGCTCGATTTCCCAATGATTTTTCTGAGCAATGATTAACTGGCTAGTTGCGCCTAAGGTGGACGACGGTTTCGCAGTGGAAGGTTTGCGGGAACAGGTCGACTGGCGTGATCTTGACGGGGGAGAAGGTGCCTTCCTCGACAAAGCGTTTGAGATCGCGCGCCAGGGTGGCCGGGTCGCAGCTCACGTAGGCGACATCGCGGGCACTCGTGCTGGCGATAAGGTCGATCGCCTCGGGGGCGAGGCCTGCACGCGGCGGGTCGACCACCAGGACATCGGCGTCCTGGTCGGGGAACTCGCGCACGGCATCGCCGCCGATGACGTCGACGTTATCGAGCTTGTTGATCTCGAGGTTGCGGCGCAGGTCGCGTACGGCCGGTCCGTAGGCCTCGACAGCGGCAACAAAGTCGCAGCGGCGGGCGAGCGGCAGGGTGAAGGTTCCGGCGCCGCAATACAGGTCTACGGCAAGTTCGTCTTCCTGCGGGTCAAGCGCCTCCATGACAAGCTCGATCAAAATCTCGGCACCCTTGGTGTTGACCTGGAAAAACGACGGGGCCGAAAGGCGCATCTGGCCGTCGGCGATGTTCTCGGTCCAGGAGCCCTCGCCGGCGAGCATCTCAACCTTGGAGACGCGGCGGGCCTTCTTCTCACCCTTGCTCATAACGCGCACTATGCTCGTGGGGTGTGCGGCGTCTGCCAGCACGCGCGAGACCTGCGAGCGCGGAAACGAGCCCGTGGGCGTCCAGAGCGCGACTTCGAGCGCCTTGGTGCGACGCGAGGCGCGAATGCCCACGCGCTCCAGGCCTAGGTCGTGGCTGCCGCTCAGATAGTTGAGCGCGCCGACGACCGACTTGAGCGCCTTGGGAAAACGTTTATCGAACAGCGGACACGAATCGACGGTCACGATCTTGCTGGGATCGACGCCGTGCATGCCAAGACGAACGCGGCCGTTGACGACGGTCGGTTCGAGCTCGATTTTATTGCGGTAGCCCCAATCGTCCTTGGTGTGGCGGATGGGCTGCGCCAGCTCGTCGACTTGCTCAGGGGTGAACTTGCCGATGCGCTCGAGCGTGGAGCGCAGGTTTTGCTCCTTGGCGGCAAGCTGAGCGGTGCGCGAGAGATTGCCCCACGAGCAGCCGCCGCAGACGCCCACGAAGGGGCAGGGAGGCTGAATTCGATCGGGGCTCGGCTCCAGAATCTCGGTGGCGCGGGCGCGCATAAACGATTTGCCGTCCTGCGCGATCTCGGCCTCGACGGTGTCGCCCGCCACGGCGCCCTGCACAAATACGGCCTTGCCGTTGTCGGCATGCGCCAGACCGTCGGCGCCGTACGTCATCGATTCTATGGTGAGCTTCATATTCCTGCCTGTCATTCGCGTTGTTGTCCGCACCATGGTAGCAGGGAAAAGCGCCCCGTACCTGAGGCATTCCTCAAATACGGGGCGCTTCTACAAACGTCTATTTCGTCTTGCCGGTAATGAGCGTCTTGAGTCCTAGGCCGATTAGGCCCAAGCCCATGCGCACGCGGCCGGGGCGATGGCGCTCGATTGCTTTGGTCTTGCCGGCGGGCTTATCGCGACGGGCGTTTACCTGGGGCGCGGGCTTGACGGTCTGCGGCTGAGGCTGGGGTTGGGGCGCAGGCTCGGGCTCGGATTCCAGGTCGGGTTCAATGACGGTTGCCTGGACCTTCTGGACCTTGGGAACGGTTGCCTGTGGCTCGGGCGTGGGGCCCAGAACAGGTGCGGATTCCGGTTTTGCTTTGGCGGTGGGTTCCGGGGTTGCGGCTGCGGACTCGGCGTTGCGATAGGCGCGCTCCAACAGGAACTCTTGCGAGTTAAAGGGCTTCTCACCCTCTTTTCGCTCTACGGGAACCCAGGTGCCGTCGCTCGTCAGGCTACGTGCCTTCACGTTGTCGCGCAGCTGCACGCCCATGTACTCGTGCACCAGCGCGCGGCAGGTGGGGTCGAGCACGGGGAAGGCAATCTCCACACGATGCTCGGTGTTGCGCGTCATCATGTCGGCAGAACTCAGGTAGATCATGTCCGAGTCCACGCCGAAGGCATAGACGCGCGCGTGCTCCAAGAAACGTCCGACGATGGAACGTACGTGCACGTTTTCGGTCTTGCCCGCAATGTTGGGCTTCAGGCACGAGATGCCGCGGATGATCATGTCCACGCGCACGCCGGCACACGATGCCTCGGAAATCTTGTCGATGACCTCGCGGTCGGTCAGCGAGTTGAGCTTAAAGAACACGCGGGCGGGCTCGCCGGCGAGAGCGCGTTGGATCTCGCGGTCCAGACCGCGCATGATGAGCGGCTTGAGACCGACGGGCGCCACGCCCAAAAAGCGGTAGTCGCCGCGCAGGTTGCCCAGCGACAGGTTGCGGAAGAACAGGTTGGCGTCTTCGCCGATGCCGGGATGCGCGGTCATGAGCATAAAGTCGCTGTAGAGCTTGGCCGTCTTCTCGTTAAAGTTACCGGTGCCCAAAAGCGTGAGTCGAGTGAGCGCCATGCCCTCGCGATAGGTGAGCTGGCAGATCTTTGAGTGGCATTTAAAGCCCTCGGAGCCATAGATGACGGTGCAGCCCGCTTCTTCCAGACGCTCCGCCCACTCGATGTTATTTTGCTCGTCAAAGCGCGCGCGGAGCTCCATGAGCACCGTGACCTCTTTGCCGTTCTCGGCGGCGTCAATCAACGACTCGCACAGACGACTCTGCTTGGCCACGCGGTAGAGCGTGATACGCAGCGAGATGCACTCGGGGTCGTATGCGGCCTCGTGTACCAGGTCCAGGAACGGATTCATGGCCTCGTAGGGGTAAAAGAGCAACTTGTCGCCCTGCAGCACCTGCTCGCGAATGGAGCGGGACATGTCGATGGTGGGGTTGGGCTGCGGCTTAAACGGCGTAAAGAGGAGCTCGTTGCGCAGGTGCTCGGGAATTTTGCCCTCGATGCCAAAGACGTAGCCCAGGTCGAGCGGGATATCGCAGGTAAAGACCGAGCGACGCGAGAGCTCGAGCGCCTTGCGGATAGTCTTGAGCGTTGGCTTTTCGAGCGAGCCCGATACGGCAAGTACCACCGGCTGCAGGCGCAGGCGCTTCTTGAGGATGCGCTTCATGTGCTGGCGGTAATCTTCTTCCTCCTCGACGCCCTCGCCGTCCGGGTCGATATCGGCATTGCGGGTGACGCGAATCAGCGCGCGATCGAGCGGCTTGTAGGAGCCAAAGCAACTATCCAGGCAGGCGAGAATGACGTCCTCGAGCAAGATGTAGGAGTAGGTGCCGGTGGGCGAGGGAATCTCGACCACGCGGTTCATTGAGGCGGGAATCTCGATCAGGCCCAGCAGACTTTCCTCGTCGGTGACGCCGTCCAGGCCGCAGGCCAGGTAGAGTGCGCCGTTGCGCAGGTTGGGGAAGGGGTGGCGCGGGTCGATGACTAACGGCGAGATGACCGGCGATACGTAGGCCTGGAAGTAGCGGGTTACAAAGGTATGTTCCTCGGGCGTAAGCGAATCGACACGCGCGCGGTGAACGCCCAGGGCGTCGAGCTTGCCCTCGATGCTCTTGAAGATGGTCTCCCAGCGGGTAAGGAGCCCGGGCATTTCGGCCATGACGGCATCGACCT
>USJQ01000125.1 GCA_900554985.1 uncultured Collinsella sp.
AGGGTCTCACGGATAGCGCCGCAGACCTCCTGAGCGTCCTCGGCGGTAGCGGTCTTGCCTGTGCCGATGGCCCAGATGGGCTCGTAGGCGACGACGACCTGCTTGGGGCAGGTGATCTCAAGGCCCGCAAGGCCAGCCTTGACCTGGTTCACGACGTGCTCGACATAGGTGCCAGCCTCGCGGACCTCGAGGGACTCGCCGCAGCAGAAGACGGGAACAAGACCGGCGGAAACGAGAGCCTTAGCCTTCTTGTTCTGGTCCTCGTCGGTCTCGTGGAAGTAGTCGCGACGCTCGGAGTGACCGATGATGCAGTAGGTGCAGCCAGCGGACTTGAGCATGTCGCAAGAGGACTCACCGGTGAAGGCACCCTTGGCCTCCCAGTACACGTTCTGTGCACCGAGGGCGATGGGGGCAGCCTGAATGCGGTCATGAACCGTGGTGATGTCGATGGTCGGAGGGCAGACGAGCACCTCGACGCCAGCCGGAACCTCGGGCAGAGCCTGAGCCAGCTCGTCGGCGAGCTTGGCAGCCTCGGCGACGTCGTTGTTCATCTTCCAGTTACCAGCGATAAGAAGGGTGCGATTAGGCATCGAGAAGCGCCTCCACTCCGGGCAGGGCCTTACCCTCGACGAGCTCCATGGAAGCGCCACCACCGGTGGAGATCCAGCTCATCTTGTCGGCCAGGTTGAACTTGTTGACAGCTGCGACAGAGTCGCCACCGCCGATGATCGAGGTGCAGTCGGCCTCGGCGACAGCCTCAGCAATAGCCTGGGTGCCGTGAGCGAAGTTGTCGAACTCGAAGACGCCCATGGGGCCATTCCAGAACACGGTCTTGGCGCCCTTTACGGCCTCGGCGTAGAGCTCCTCGGTCTTGGGGCCGATGTCCATACCCTCACGATCGTCGGGGATAGCGTCGGAAGCGACAACCTCGGGGACAGCGTCCTCGCCAAAGTGATCGGCAACGCGGTTATCGATGGGGAGCAGGATCTTGACGCCCTTCTCCTCGGCCTTCTTGAGCATCTCGCCAGCGCGCTCGACCCAGTCCTCTTCCTTGAGGGACTGACCGACGGTCAGGCCCTGAGCCAAGAAGAAGGTGTAGGCCATGCCGCCACCGATGATCAGGGTGTCAGCGGAGTCGATGAGGTGATCGAGAACGCCGATCTTGGAGGAAACCTTGGAACCGCCGACGATGGCGACGAAGGGGCGCTCGGGCTCGGCGAAGATGCCGGTCAGCGTGTCGACCTCCTTCTCGAGCAAGAAGCCGGCGACGGCAGGCAGGTAAGCGGCGGGGCCCACGACGGAACCCTGGGCGCGGTGAGCGGTGCCGAAGGCATCGAGAACGAAGACGTCACCATAGGAAGCGAGCTTCTTGGCGATCTCGGGATCGTTCTTCTTCTCACGCTTGTCAAAACGGACGTTCTCGAGAACGAGGACCTTACCCGGCTCGACGGCGGCGACAGCCTCAGCAGCCTTCTCGCCGTAGGTGTCGGCGACAAAGGCAACGTCGAGACCAGAGAGCTCAGCGAGCTTCTTGGCGACGGGCTCGAGGGACAGCTCGGGCTGGAAGCCGGTGCCCTCGGGACGACCGAGGTGGCTCATGAGGATGACGCGAGCATTGTGCTCAACGAGGTAGTTGATGGTGGGCAGGGCAGCCTTGATACGGGTGGTGTCGCCAACGACGCCATCCTTGATAGGCACGTTAAAGTCAACGCGGACGAGAACGCGCTTTCCGTCGACATCGATGTCGCGGACGGTCTTCTTGGTAAAGGCCATGTTTGCTTCTACCTTTCGTACGTGTCTGCCTCCCATTACGGCAGACGATTTCTTATAAAAAGGGCGCGACCCTAGGGTGTAAGCCCTATAAGGCCGCGCCCTTCTTTAGACGCTCAACGAGCTATTCGCTAAAAGCTAAATTAAGCAACGAACTTCTCGAAGTACTTGATGGTGCGGACCATCTGAGAGGTGTAGGAGTTCTCGTTGTCGTACCAAGAGGTGACCTGAACGAGGGTCTGGCCGTTGCCGAGGTCAGAGCACATGGTCTGAGTGGCGTCGAAGATGGAGCCGTGGGTCTCGCCGACGATGTCGCGGGAGACGATCTGGTCCTCGTTGTAGGCGAAGGTCTCGGAGATGGTCTCGGCGTAGGCCTTCATGGCAGCGTTGACCTCGTCGACGGTGACCTTCTTGTCAACGACGGCGTAGAGGTTGGTCAGCGAGCCGGTCGGCGTCGGGACGCGCTGGGCGGCACCGATGAGCTTGCCGTTGAGCTCGGGGAGAACCAGGCCGATGGCCTTGGCAGCGCTGCGGGCCGTCGAGCGGCATCTGGTCGCCGGTGAAGGCGTGGATGGTGGTCATGATGCCGGACACGATGGGAGCGAAGTCGTTCAGACCCTTGGCCATCGGGGCGAGGCAGTTGGTGGTGCAGGAAGCAGCGGAGATGATGTTGTCCTCAGCGGTCAGCGTCTCATGGTTGACGTTGTACACGATGGTGGGCAGATCGCTGCCGGCCGGAGCGGAGATGACGACCTTCTTGGCGCCAGCGTTGATGTGGGCCTGAGCCTTAGCCTTGCTGGTGTAGAAGCCGGTGCACTCGAGAACGACGTCGACGTCAAGGTCGCCCCAAGGCAGGTTGTTAGCGTCGGCCTCCTTGTAGATCTTGATCTCCTTGCCGTCAACGGTGATGGAATCCTCGCCAGCAACGACCTCGTGATCGCGAGCGTAGTTGCCCTGCGTGGAGTCGTACTTCAGCAGGTAAGCGAGCATATCGGGAGAGGTGAGGTCGTTGATAGCGACGATCTCGGAGCCCTCATGACCGAACATCTGACGGAAAGCCAGACGACCGATGCGACCGAAGCCGTTAATAGCAACCTTTACTGCCATTGTGTCTCCTTTCGTAAGGCCCCCGCGAGCTACAGCGCCCGCCGTTGAGGCCCACAAACTAACCACTCGCCTAATATACCTTTTTTTTGACTTGAATTTCACGAGAATGCTCGAAATTGAAAATCAAATTTACGTTAAAACGTTTTAAAGAGTAAAACAGCAGTTAAATCCGTATAGTAGCAGTTTCGCTCAACTACCTGTTTGCTTCAATGAGCTTTTCAAGCCTCAAAACACGATGGTAGAGGGCCGACTTCGACAAGGGAGGGTCGGCCATCTCGCCCAGATCGCGCAGCGACAGATCGGGATAGCGCTCGCGCAGGTCGCAAAAGACCGCCAAGGCGTCCGGAAGCGTGTCGCGCAAACCTCGCTGTTCGAGCTCATCGATCAACGCAAGCTGATGCTGGGCGGCACCCGCACTTCTGGTCTGATTGGCCAGCTCGGCATTCACGCGACGGTTCACATCGTTCTTAACCAACTTGACCGCGCGCGCCTCCTCGATCTCGGCAACGCTGCGCTTGGCACCAATCAGCTTTAAAAGATGCTCAATCTCCTCGGCACTCTTAATGTAGACAGCAAAGGACCCGCGCCGCGCGTTAACGCGCGCATGGACCCCAATCTGCTCCAATAGATCGCAAAGGCCCCGTGCATACTGCTCGCCCTGCACCGCGATCTCCAAATGAAAGTCGCCGCGGGGATCGGCCACGAAACCGCCGGCGATGAGCGCGCCGCGAATGTAGGCAAGCCTGCAGCAGGGACGGGCAACGATGTGCCGGGGAACACCAGCGACGAGCCCTCCCCTGCGGTCGAGAATGCCCAGCAGCACCAGAGCCTTGTCCAGGTCGGGCTGATCGGGCAGGGTAATGAGATAGTTACGGACCTTATGCAAGACCGATTTACGAACGGTGAATTCCGTTTTGAGCTTAAGGATGCGATGCGTCAGTGTGATCATCGTGCGCGCGACAGCGCCCGTCTCGGTCGCGACCGTCAAACGATACCGCCCGGAGCCGGCCAGCGAAAGTGTACCGCTCACACGCGTCAGGGCGGCAAGCGTCGACAAGTCGCAGTATTCACATTCGGGTTCGCAGCGCGCGAGCTCGTCACGCACCTCGGCGGTAAACGACATGCAGGCCTATGCTTTCGTGTTGGCGCGCGACAGGTCGCGGTGGGAAATGCTCACGTGATATTGGGCACCTTCCAAATAACGTGCCGTGGCCTCGGCGATGGCAACGCTGCGGTGTTGACCGCCCGTGCAACCGATGGCGATAGAAAGCTGCGGCTTGCCCTCCGCGATATAGCCGGGCATGACCGTATCGAGCAGCTGCGTCCAGGCCTTCCAGAACTCCTGGGTCTTGGGATGGTCCAGAACAAAGTCGGAGACTTTCTTATCGAGGCCGGTCATGGTGCGCATCTCGGGATCGTAGAACGGATTGGGCAGGAAGCGGACGTCGATCATAATGTCCGCCTCGACGGGCATACCGTGCTTAAAGCCAAACGAGAACACGTGAACGTCCATGAGCTGCTGGTCGGACAACTCGGAAAATGCCATACGCAGCTTGTTGCGCAGCGCAGAGGTGCGCAGACGGCTCGTGTCGATAATCATAGCGGCTCGGTCGC
>USJQ01000126.1 GCA_900554985.1 uncultured Collinsella sp.
CGCCCCATTTGAGGCAAGGTGGCCTGAAAGAGGAGGGAAGCGTACTTTGGTACGCGACCGACGATTGAACGTCAGATTGCCGCTTAGGGGCGTTTGCAGCGTCGACAGGTCCGTCGTTCGTCAGAACGGCGGAACAAAACTTCTGATCATGCCGCCGAAGTTGAAAGGCAGATTGCCGCTCTGGCGGGCTTGCAGCGTCGAGCCGTTACGCGGTTTGGTAAAACCGCGTAACCAAAGGCGCAGCGTCGGCCGGTCCGCCGTTCGTCAGAACGGCGGAACCAACCCTACATCACCATGACGTAGCGGCTACCCACGTAGTACTGCTTACCCATCAAAACCGGCTCGTCATCGGGACCGGTAAAGCCGGCACGCAGGTTGAGCAGCGGATCGTGCGGAGCAATGCCCAGCTCGGCCGCCTGCTCGGCGTTAGCTCGAACGGCCTCGACCGTACGGTAGCCAACCGAGACAATCGGCGTTCCGCCAACACGCTCGACCTCGGCAAAAATCGACTTGTCCTCAAGATCGGCCGTCAACAGCTCACGGTAGGCGTCAAACGGCACAAAGATGTTCTCCTCAAAGATGGGCTCGCCGTCGGCCGTACGCACGCGTTTGATATGCAGCAGCAGCGCATCCTTCTGCAGGCCAAAGAACTCCATCTCGTTTTGGCGCGCCGGAACGATCTGGCGATCGATCACGTGCGCACCGGCCTTCATGCCGTTGCCGGCACACAGCGCGGTAAACGTCTGCAACGTCGAGGCGTGAAACTGGCGATTGATGTGCGGCGTGGAGACAAAGGTGCCACGGCCCTGCTGCTTAACCAGGTAGCCATCGGAGCACAGCTCCTCGACGGCGCGGCGCACCGTAATGCGGCTCACGTCGTACTGCTCGGCTAGCTCAAGCTCGGACGGAATACGCTCCTTGGGTGCATAAACACCTTTCTCGATCGCATCCTTGATTTCGTCGTAAATCTGCTGGTAAAGCGGTGCATTTTTGGGCGCAGGCATATCTGATCACTCTTATCGAAATATTGAAATAACTAATACGTATATAACGTCTAGTTTCATGTTACCTCATATTGATAAAACGATACACCCTCCCTACCAAAAAGCGACAGCTTCATTTTGGTAGGTTTTATCTGGGCAAACGAGAGCCCCTCGAAAGCAACGAGGCTTTCGAGGGGCTCATTCGGATGGACTACGCTTGGCCGGCAAAATGCCAATACCCTACTTGCCGTCATCCTGCTGCAGGCTGTCCTGTTCGCTGAGGCGCGCCTGCCTGCTGGCCATGCGTGCGGGCTTGTCGGGATCGGGAACGGCCGTGGGCATGGGCTCGTCGACATGACCGCCCCACCAGCCGCCCACAAAGTTGAGCGTGTGGAACACGTTGATCACGGCGCCGGGATCAACGTCGCACACCAACTTGATAATGTCCTGGCTCTCGTAGGTCGAAACAACGGTGTTCAGCAGGTACATCTTTTCGCGGCTGTATCCGCCGACGACCTCGGCGCAGCTAATGCCGTGCTGAAAATGGTTTACGTAGGCAGTCATGACCTCGTCTGCCTTGCGCGTCGTAATCTGCAGCGTCACGCGGTCGTAGCGACGATAGAAACTGTCGATGGTCTTGGTCGAAATAAACTGGAACACGATGGAGTACGCCGCGTTGTCCCAGCCAAACATAAAGCCAAAGATCGCCAGGATAAAGCAATTGAAACCAAAGATAACGCCCCAGATGGTCTTGCCCGTGTGGTTGGAGACCCACAGCGCGATAAAGTCGGTGCCACCGGTAGATGCGCCGGACTTTAGCGCGATGGCAGCGCCCAGACCCGAGACCACGCCGCCAAAAATGATGAGCATAATCTTGTCGCCCAAAAATGGAGCGAAGTGAAAGACGTTGAGGAACAGCGACGAGAGCACGACCTGCATCATCGAGAAGATGACGAAGCGCTTGCTAATGCCGCTCCAGCATAGGAGCGCCACGGGAATGTTGAGCGCAAGCATGCCGAGCGAGATGTCGATGTGAACGCCGCCCAGCGAGGTAACGCGATCGAGCAGGACCGCAACGCCGGTGAGGCCGCTCGGAAGCAAGTCGGCGGGCTGAATGAACGCCTGGATCAGGAATGTCTGGAGAACGGCGGAAATCGTGACCGCCACGGCAGTAATAGCGCGGCGGACGATGGTGAGGCGGCCGAGTACGAGCACTCGGTCCGTGAGCTGATCGATGGCGTTCGCCACGCAGGCTCCTTTCGAAGGCAGATGTAGTTGTGGGGTATGTCCGCGATTGTAGCATGGAGCGTGCGGGGGCGCTTCAATTCACCCTCTCTCGACAACCAAAGCGGGACCAGCAACCCCACGACCAAAGGCCCAAATTACAAGTGAGTAGACTTTACGCGACCTGCAGAGCACACCCAAAACCGCCACCCCTGTGACCTGCGGTTTTACTAGAGCAGATGCGCTTTGTGCTCGTCCTGCACCAAAAAGTCTACTCACTTAGTCCGAATCGAAGCCAAACGGATCAAAATCGAAACCAAATTGAGCCAGTCCACCGCAAAAAACGTTTGAACCCGTGCTTCTCGCGGCGGATTGACACTACAAAGCGGCCAAAATGTCGGTCAGATTATCAATAACGGCATCGGCTCGCGATTGATCCAGGTTGACGCCCTCGTGCGGACGCAGTGCCAGGACGCGGGCGCCGGAGCGCTTGCCGGCCTCGATGCCCAAAGGCGAGTCCTCGATAACCAGGCACTCGGCAGGCTCCACCCCCAGCGCCTCCATGGCACGCAGGTAGATCTCGGGGTCGGGCTTAAACGCACTGCACTCGTGGCCGCTGATGGTGTAGTCCAGCACGTCGGCGATACCGGCAATTTCCACCAGCTCGTCAATGAGCTCGCGATAGGACGAGCTCGCGATGGCGCACTTCACGCCGCGCTCGTGCAGCTCACGCATCACCGGCTCCGTCTGCTCGTTGAGCAGATCGGCATACGGAACGGGGTGGACCGGGCTGTAGACCTGCTTGTACTCCACGCGCAGACGCTCACGCAGCTCAATATCGTCGGGCACCAGCGCCTCCCAAATGGCAGGCTCGTTAGACCCCGAAAGATCGGGAATCTCGTCAAAGTGGAACCCCTTCTCTTCCATAAACGCCACGCGACGACGGTTGTAGAACCACTCGGTATCGACCAGCACGCCGTCCATATCAAACAGCACTGCCTTGATCATACGCATCTCCTCCCACCTGCCAAAAAGGGACAGGTTTATTTTGGTAGGTTTTATCTGGGGTTTTATGACGCGGCAGACACGCCCTCCCCAGAGCAAAAAAGGGGACAGGGCGCAAACCCCATCCCCTCTCAATCAACCCGTAAGGTCTACTTACTTGTGATTAGTAGGAAAGCTTCCACATGTAGCGACGCATGGTCAGCGGGTGCTGACGGGCCTCGGCGATCTGGTTGCCGTACTCGCGCATAACGGCGAGGTGCAGCAGCGGGTTGAAGTAGGTGACGACGCTCGCGGGCACGGCGTCAGCCAGGCCGTAGTCCTTGGAGTCGATCAGAGCGACCTTGGCGCCCATGCGCTTAAGGAAGGTGAGGGCGCGGGCGTCCATCGGACGGGTAGCGCCATCGGACATGAAGAAGACGTAGGGCTTACCCTCGGTGGAAACCTCGAACGGGCCGTGGAAGTACTCACCGGTGTTGTAGGCGGCGGCGTCGATCCACTGCATCTCGGTGAACAGGAAGGCGGCGTGAGAATAAGCCATCTTCTCGGAGGCACCGGAAGCCATGAAGTAGATCATCTTGTCGTCCTTGAAGTCCTCGGCGAACTTCTTGGCGAGCTTCTTGCAGGACTGAGCAGCGTTCTCGCAGAGCTCAAAGACGTTGGTGAGGCCGGTGATCATGTCCTCGTAGTGGTCATAGCCCTCGGTCTGCTGAAGGATCTCGACAGCAAGAGCGATGGCGTAGCCGGGCTTCTCGCACTTGGCAGCGAAGTTGGCGTGGAAGCCGTGAACGATGACGTAGTCAGCGTCGACGGTCAGAGCGGAGCCAGCCTTGTTGGTGAGGGAGACGACCGGGCAGTTGTGCTTCTTGGCGGTCTTGTTGGCCTCGACGGTCTCGGGCGTGGAGCCACCGAGGGAGCAGGTGATCACGAAGGTGTGCTCGTTGACCCAGGAAGGCGTGTCGTAGTTGAACTCGTTAGCGGTGAAGATCTGAACGTTCAGCTTGTCCGTGTTGTTGGCCAGGAAGTACTTGGCGGGGTAAAGGTCGGACATGGAGGCACCGCAGCCGACGAAGGCGACGCTGTGGATCTCGTGGTTGGACAGGACGTCAGTGACGATCTGCTTAGGGAGGTTAAGGTCGATCTCGTACATCTGACACATTCCTTTCAATTTTTGCGGCGCCACATTGCCGGGCGCTCGCAGGGTTACGGTGATTTGGACCGAGTCGCCGGTCCGTTGGGGATGTGGCAACGGGACTGGACTTTGACACATTTAGGGAT
>USJQ01000127.1 GCA_900554985.1 uncultured Collinsella sp.
TACGGCGCGCGAACGAAATTATCGACCGCAATGAAGCAAGGGGAGCTGGCCAGTGAGGATTCTCAAGCTCTTTAAAAAACATATCCTGGCACTGTTCGCAGCTATCGTACTTATCGTAATCAGCTGCAACGCCGATCTGGCGCTGCCTACCTATATGAGCGACATCGTCGACGTGGGTGTGCAGCAAGGCGGCATCGCGTCGCCCGTGCCCGACACCATCCGTGCCGAATCGCTCGACGACCTCGAACTCTTTATGAGCACCAAAGACGCCAAGTCTGTGGAGGCCGTGTTTAGCAAGGCGGACAATAACGGCATTCGAACGTACAAGGGCACCGAGGAGGAGCGCGCCGACGGCGGCAAGATTGCCGACATCATGAGCCTGCCCGAGACTGTCGTCCTTTCGTTCAACCAGGGTATTGACGCCAACTCCATGGGCGACATGATGGGCTCGTCCAGCGAGAAAGACAACAACGCTGCCCAGGCCATGCCCACCCCCGAGCAGATGGCAGCGATGACGCCCGAGCAACTCGCCGAGATGCAGCAGAAGGCCGCAGCCGCGCAGAGCATGCAAAAGCAGATCGACGCCGACGGCGGCAAGATCACCATGAAGAGCCTGCGCCTGGGCGTTGAAGGCGGCCTAATCGACCAGGGCAAGCTCGTCGAGGGCGCCAACGATATGGCAGACAAAATGGGCTCCATGTCGGGCTCCATCGTGACCCAGCGCGCCGTGACCTACGTACAAGAAGAGTACAAAGCGCAGGGCATCGACCCCGCCGACGTGCAGAACGCCTACCTGAGCCGCATGGCGACCACGATGTTTGGCCTGTGCCTGGTGTCGCTCGTCGCCACCATCCTGACCGGTGCCGTGGCGTCGCGCACCGCCTGCTCCATCGCCCGCGACCTGCGCCGCGAGACCTTCAACAAGGTTATGCACTTCTCGCCGGCCGAGGTGGGCAAGTTTAGCCAGGCCTCGCTCATTACCCGCTGCACCAACGACATTCAGCAGATCCAAATGGCCGCAACCCTGTTTATCCGCATGTGCCTGATGGCCCCCGTCATGGGCATCGTCGCTGTCATGCGTGTCCTGGCCAACCACACCGGCCTGGAGTGGACCATCGCCGTGGCCATCATCGCGGTCTCGGCCGTTGTCGGCGTGCTCATGGGCCTCACCATGCCCAAGTTCAAAAAGATGCAGAGCTTTGTGGACCGCGTGAACCTTACCGCCCGCGAGCTGCTCGACGGCCTGATGCCCGTCCGCTCGTTCAACCGCGAAGAACATGAGCTCGAGCGCTTTGACAAGGCTTCGCTCGACCTGATGACCACGCAGCTCTACACCAACCGCGCCATGAGCTTTATGATGCCGCTCATGATGCTCGTCATGAACTGCATCACCGTGCTTATCGTCTGGTTTGGCGCGCAGGGCGTGTCCGACGGCGTGATGCAGGTCGGCAACATGATGGCGTTTATCTCCTACACCATGCAGATCGTCATGGCGTTTATGATCCTCACCATGGTGTCGGTCATCCTGCCCCGCGCCGAAGTCGCAGCCGAGCGCGTGGAAGAGGTCATCACCTGTCCCACGAGCATCAACGACCCCGTCTCGCCCAAACTGCCCGCGGCCAACGCGCCGCGCGGTGAGCTCGCCTTCCACGACGTGAGCTTCCAGTATCCCGCTGCCCGCGCCGATGTCATCAGCGGTGTGAACTTCACCACGCACGCCGGCCAGATGCTCGGCATCATCGGCTCCACGGGTTCGGGCAAGTCCACGCTTGTGCAGCTCATCCCGCGCCTGTACGACGTCACCGGCGGCAGCATTTCGCTCGACGGCATCGACGTGCGCGATATGACCCTTTCCGAGCTTCGCCGCCGCATTGGTTACATCCCGCAGCAGGGTCGCCTGTTCTCGGGCACCGTCGAGAGCAACCTCAAGTTTGCCGGCGACATGGTGGGCGATGACGACATGCACCAGGCCGCACGCATCGCCCAGGCCGAGGACTTTATCGCCGAGCGCGAGGGCGGCTACGACTCCCCCATCAGCCAGGGCGGCTCCAACGTCTCGGGCGGCCAGCGTCAGCGTTTGGCCATCGCCCGCGCCTTGGCAAAAAAGCCCGAGGTTGTGGTGTTCGACGATTCGTTTAGCGCCCTCGACTACAAGACCGACGCGCGCCTGCGCGAGGAGCTTGCCAAAAACCTCACTGACGCTGCACTCGTGGTCGTGGCCCAGCGCATCGCGACCATCATGCACGCCGACCAGATCATCGTGCTCGATGACGGCCACGTGGTGGGCACCGGTACGCACGAGGAGCTGCTGCACAACTGCCCGGCGTACCTGGAGATCGCACAGTCGCAGCTTTCCGCCGAGGAGCTGGGGCTCACCCAAGAAGAAATTGCAGCCGTTATGGAAGGAGGCGAGCGTTAATGGCAGACGAGACCAAGACTCAGATTCCCAAACCCACCCGCCAGCGTGGCCCCATGGGTCGTATGGGCGGTATGGGCCGCGGCGAAAAGGCCAAGGACTTTAAGGGCACCATGAGGCAACTGCTCGGCTATATCGGCCAGCACAAGATTGCCGTGTTTTCCGCCGTCGCCTTTGCCGTATGCTCGGTCATCTTTAACATTGTGGGGCCCAAGGTACTCGGCCAGGTCACCACCAAACTGTTCGAGGGCCTGGTTGCCAAGGTCAACGGCACCGGCGATGTCGACTTTAACTGGATCGCCAAGACGCTCGGCTTTTTGCTCTGCCTGTATCTGGCGAGCTCTGCCTGCAGCCTGATCCAGGGCTGGCTCATGACCGGCGTCACGCAAAAGATCTGCTACCGCATGCGCAAGGAGATCGCCGCCAAGATCGCCGTCGTGCCGATGAGCTACTTTAACGGCCACAGCAAGGGCGACGTGCTCAGCCGCATCACCAACGATGTCGATACGCTCGGCCAGTCGCTCAACCAGAGCGTAACGCAGCTCATCACCTCGGTAACGCAGATTATCGGCGTGCTCGTCATGATGCTGTCGATTAGCCTGCCGCTCACCGGTGTCACCGTGCTCACGCTGCCGGCCGCCGCGATTATCTTGATGGTGATGATTCACTTCTCGCAGCCGTACTTCCGCGAGCAGCAGCAGGTCCTGGGCACCGTCAACGGCATTATCGAGGAAGACTTTGCCGGCCAGAACGTCATTCAGGTGTTCGACCGCGCCGAGGCCTCGATCGAGGAGTTCGATAAGGAGAACGACCGCCTCTTTATTAGTGGCTGGCGCTCGCAGTTCCTGTCGGGCCTGATGATGCCGCTTATGAGCTTGGTGGGCAACATGGGCTACGTGGGCGTCGTCGTGGTGGGCGCGCAGCTCGCGCTGACCGGCAATGCCACGCCTGGCGATATTCAGAGCTTTATCCAGTACGTTCGCAACTTTACGCAGCCCGTGCAGCAGCTGGGCAACGTGAGCAACACGATGCAGTCGATGGTCGCCGCCACCGAGCGTGTCTTTGAGTTCTTGGCCGCGCCCGAGGAGGAGCAGAAGGCCGACGCGCAGATCCCCGAGAAGCGCCCCGGCCACGTGGAGTTCGACCATGTCAAGTTTGGCTACACGCCCGACAAGACCATCATCCACGATTTTAGCTGCGAGGCGCAGCCCGGCCAGACCATCGCCATCGTCGGCCCCACCGGCGCTGGCAAGACCACGCTCATCAAGCTGCTGCAGCGCTTCTACGACGTGGACGGCGGCTCGCTGCGCGTCGAGGGTGTCGACGTGCGCGACTGGGATCGCGCGGCGCTGCGCGGCGAGTTTGCCATGGTGCTGCAGGATACCTGGCTGTTTAACGGCACCATCCGCGAGAACATCCGCTACGGACGCCCCGATGCGAGCGATGCCGAAGTCGAGGCCGCTGCACGCGCCGCGCGCTGCGACCACTTTATCCATACGCTCGCCGGCGGCTACGACTTTATGATCAACGAGGAAGGCACTAACCTGTCGCAGGGCCAACGCCAGCTCGTGACTATTGCCCGCGCCATTTTGGCCGACCGCCCGGCGCTGATTCTGGACGAGGCGACCTCTAACGTGGACACCCGAACCGAGGAGCTCATCCAACGCGCCATGGATGCGCTGATGCAGGGCCGCACGAGCTTTGTCATCGCGCATCGCCTGTCCACGATCCGCAACGCCGACGTAATCTTGGTGATTCGCGACGGCGACATCGTCGAGAAGGGCACACACGACGAGTTGCTCGCCCAGGGCGGCTTCTACGCCGACCTGTACAACTCGCAGTTCGACGAAGCGGCGTAAATTCTGTCGCAAGGAACGAATAACGCCCGAGAACGGGGACGCAGGACAACCTGCGCCCCCGTTTTTTCGTCCACGGCACTCGAATTAGCTCTCTTGGGGCCCGATTGACAGCCCCTTCCGGACCCTGTGGCCAAAAAAGGTCAAATATGAGTAATGTTACATTTTTAGTAGCAGCCAAAACCGCCTCAAATGACCTCTTTGCGGCTTC
>USJQ01000128.1 GCA_900554985.1 uncultured Collinsella sp.
AGCGCCCATCGAAACGACAACCCAGGGGATACCGGCAAAACGGTCATCGGCGGCAAGCGCCTCGTGCAGGGCATCGACATCATCGGTCGTAAAGGACGTACCCAGCAGGCCGTTAATCTCGGTCAGGTTGGGCTTTACGAGCTCAGGCTTAGCGTCGGACTCCAGCGCGGCCTCCAGCGATGCACCCGAGGTGTCGAGCAGCACCTTGGCGCCCGCCTCCTCGGCGATCTTGACGAGCTCGGCATAGTAGCCAGCATCGACGCCACGCGGCAGCGAGCCCGAAAGCGTCACAACGTCCGCCTTCGCTGCAAGCTCGGCAAACTTGGCCGTAAAGGCCTCGAGCTCGGCCGGGGCGATCTGCGGGCCGCTCTCCAGCAGCTCCGTCTGATTACCCTCGTGCAGAATATTCAGGCAAATGCGCGTCTCACCGGCGATGGGCACAAAGTCGTTCTTAACGCCATCGGCATCCATAAGCTCGGCCATATAGGCACCCATGTGGCCACCGAGCAGACCGGTTGCGAGCACATCGTCACCCAGCTGCAGCAGCACGCGACTCACGTTAAGGCCCTTACCGCCGGCGGTCTTTTCGGGCGTCACACGGTTAACGTCGTCAATGACCAGCTTGTCGAGCTGATAGCGCGTATCAATCGACGGGTTCATGGTAACGGTCAGAATCATATTGAACTCCTGTTCCGGGGCGGCATGACCCACCCCAAACATACGATAGCTCGTTAAAGGATCTCGATCTCAAAGCCGCGGGTGACGGTCTCCCCCGGCTTGGCAACCAGGCAGCCACGCTTGTGCTCCAGAATATCGTCCTCATCGGAGCAGGTAGACAGGCCGCCCCACGGTTCCACGGCCACAAAGTCGCCCTCGGGCTTGCTCCACACAATCAGGTACGGCATATCGGGGAACGTCAGGCGCACGCCCTTGTCCTCGGTTTTCTTGGTCAGCGTAACCACACGGCTCTCGAGCACGTCAAAGATGGTCTCCGCAAAGTCGAAGAGCTCATGGGTCAGCGGCAGGTTCTGGTCGATCATTGGGTTCTTACTGCGATGCTCAACATCAATCAGGCCCGTCGAGGGAACGGCAGTACAGAGCTCGGCGGCCTCACGCTGATCAAAACGGAGCTCGTAATCGTCATAGGACTCGCCCTCGTCGAGCGGGCACTTAAAGCCGGGGTGGCCACCCACAAAGAATGGCATATCCTCGGTGCCCTCATTGGTCACCTCGTACGACACGGCCACCTTAGCCGCATCGATCGTGTAACGCGCGACGATCTTAAACGGATACGGATACTGCTCAAGCAACTCGGCATGGTCGGCAGAGCTTAGGCTCAGCGCAACCATGTTGTCGCCCTGCTCCTCGAGCTTCCACTCCTGCTTGCGCGCAAAGCCGTGGCGGGCAAGCTTGACCTCGCGGCCACCCATGGTCATCGCGCGGCCATCACGAAGGCCGCCGCAAATCGGAAAGCAAATGGGAGCTTGGCCCGACCAAACCGCCGGATCGCCCTGCCACAGATACTCACGACCGTTGGCCGCAATAGAAGTGAACGATCCGCCAGCCGTGCTCAGTGCCACACGAATAGAACCGTTATCAAGAACAAACTCCATAGGAGCCTTCCCTTTCGTACGCCAGCCCGCCGAGTCAGTGGGGCTGATAGAAAACCGGCCCGCGCCCCCTCACAGAAACGCGAGCCGTCAATTGAACCAAGACGCAGCAATAACAGCAGGGGCAACCCCGCAGGTCACCTCAACGTCAGCGAGAAGCCAGCTGGCGAGGCAAGGTGCCGTGAAGCGAGACGGCATTGACCTTCTGGTCATGCCGTCGAAGCTGAGCGGCAGATTGCCCGCCAGATGGCTTCGCAGCGTCGGCCGGTCCGGCGTTTGTTAAAACGCCGGAACCCCCTTAGTCGTGATACTCGCCGCGGTCCCACTTCTCGAGGAACTCGTCAAAGAAGTGCGGGTCAGCCTGAGCCTCGGCGTCGGCCTTGTTGCAGGCGTCGATCTTGGCGATCAGGGCATCGTGCTCGGGAGTCTTCTCGTAGGGCTCCTCAAGGAAGGCAAGCATGATGTCGGCCATCAGGAACTCGCCGGTGATCTTGCCGCCAAAGCCCACGATATTCGCGTTGAGCTCGCGGCGGGCATACAGGGCAGAGGTCATGTCGCGAACCAGGGCGCAGCGAGCGCCGGGAACCTTGTTGACGGCGTTGGTGATGCCGATGCCGGTGCCGCACAGGGCCACGCCAAAGTCGGCCTTGCCGCTGGCAACAGCCTCGCCCACGGCCTTACCGTAGATGGGATAGTGCGTACGGGTGTGGCTGTAGGTGCCGCAGTCGAGCACCTTGTAGCCAGCCTGCTCCAGGCGGTCGGCCAGATAGATCTTCTCGTCCGTAACGATATGGTCGCAACCGATTGCGATGGTCTTCTTCATCAGAACGTCCTTTCGTCTGAATTCACAAGTTGAGGTAGAAGTTCGAGTTCTCGGTGGCTCTCGTTAGGCCATCTTGTTGAGCATGTCGACACGGATCTGGTGACGGCCGCCGGCGTACTGGGCGCGCAGGAACTCGCGGGCGATCTTCTTGGCGACCTCGGTGCCCACAACGCCCGGGCCCATGGTGACCATGCGCGAGCCGTTGTGCTCGCGGGTCATGTAAGCGGAACGCTCGTCGGAAATGTTGGCGACGACCATGCCCTTGATCTTGACGGCGGCCATATAGGAGCCGACGCCGTACTTATCGAATGCGAAGCCCTGGGAATCCTTGTGCTCCAGCAGGTCCTTGGCAACGGCGGTCGCGGAATCGACAAAGTCCGCGGCAGGGGTCTCGGAATAGTCGACGACCTCGTGACCGTCGGCGATGAGCATCTCCTTGATGGACTCCTTCATCGACATACCGTCGGCATCGGAAGCGATTACAACCCTCATGACATCCTCCTTGAGAGATACGCAGGTGCGTAGTTTCTGTTTGGAAGTGTTGAATCGCGTTCAGGTCCGGGCATCTGAATGTGCGGTTCTTCACTGTTCATGTTTATTTGAACACATTCGAACACCGACTGCAACCATTATTTGTTTATCTTTGTTCTTTTTTGAACAAATACCGTTTACGGATGATTGCTGACCGCTTGGGCCCGGCGCAGACGTAGCGACCACGTGTTCAACAAACAAAAGGGCGGCCGAGAACGTGTCTCGTCCGCCCTTCTTGCGGTTAATCTTCCAAAGATCGCGTTGCCGCCTACTCAGACTGCCCGCTCTTCTTGGCATGCTTGGACGGAGCGCTCAAAAAACGACCCGTCAGATAGTTCGCGGGACCGGAGATATCGATCCCCAGCAACACGTGTCCTAGCCATAGGAACGCCACGAGCACCAGTAGAGGAATCACGCACGAGGTCACGATCATCACGATGACACCTTCGATCAGATCGGTCACCTGCTGCACGATCTCGTCGGTCATCTGTTTGGCACCACTGGTTACCGACGTGACGAGACCCGAGGCGCCGTCGGCAAGCTGTTCAAACACATTCTTGGACTCTGTGGACTCGGTCTTTTTCTTGCTTACTTTGGAGCTGTCGCTATCTGCCGGACCCGCAGCGTCGGCCGCCTTTTGCTCGGCTTGCTCGATGCTAACGCGATACGTTTCGTCGACCTTCTGCGACACCCAAACGCTTGCAGGCACCAACGCCATTCCGATCATGGCGACCACCAGCACGCGAGTCGCCACGCGGCGCAGGACGGCGCTCGTGCTCCAGCGCCCGTGAATGCCGAATGACACCGCAAAGAGCACCAGCGCAAACGGGATCAGGATGCCCAGGCCAACCGACCACAAAATGGTCAGCAGGTATTTCTCGAGGTAGAGCACGGCAAGCACGATGCCCAAGTTACCCGAAAGCTGCGCGAGCTGCTCGGCAACCGGCGTTCCCGTATCACCCGGCAGCGCGGTAATGCCCGCAGACAGCGCCACGCACGAGGTCGTGAGCACCAAAACATTGCCCTTCTTTTGATCGATGACCTCGATGGTGGAGTCCCAAGTCTTGGTATCGGCAAAATGCGGACGAGCCACAAAGCCCGACAGCAAGGCCAGTACCACGAGCGCAACGATGATACCGATCTGCAGCTTTTTGTTTGCGCACACGACATCGGACAGGCTGGGCTGCAGCTCGGTTACCGTCGTGTGCTCGGTTATCTGGACAGGACGCCCATGAGCCATCTCGTGCGCGTCTCTTTTTTGAATTGATCCGTTGTCCGGCATTTGGATACCTCCTCATTCCGGCCTGTATTGCGGATGGAAGTATACCCACCCATCGAAAAACCGAACGGCAGGAGGCGCAACAAGCTGCTGCATGATCCGCCCGCCATGAAATGGGCCCATCTACTACGTTTAACCGCCCATCCCCGACCATGCCACAAAGCGAAAAAACAAAACCGCAGGTAGAAGTCCTGCGATTTTTCATGAAACGCGGGTGTGGTCGAGGGTATC
>USJQ01000129.1 GCA_900554985.1 uncultured Collinsella sp.
AATGATGGCAGCGGTGAGGCGTGGCAAAGAGAACGCGGATTCGTACATACGTATGCCCTTTCTTCTTAGTGGGTTATATATTAGCAGATTTTTTTGAAAATTTCTAATGACGAGAACAGCTCACTGTGCTATCCTCGAAGCAATCCAAAACTAACTCAATATCAACTGCTTGATGCAACCGCTATACAGCATTTAGGCAAGCTACGTTATCGAGCGAGACGATTTCACTTACGAAGCAGCAGGTTAGGTCAACAACTACTACCTATGCCTCAGAACATTCTAAAACTTAGAACAAACTAAACGACAAGCATTTGCAACCGGACAGGAAGAAGCATCCATGAAGAACGAAGACAATATTTATGAGGTATTCCTCAACACGCCCGACGAAGACCTCCGCAGCATGTGCGCAAAGAACGAGAAGGCAGAGAAGCCGTTTCCGTATCCGTACTGCGGTGAAGAGAACGTTGAGCGCCTCGCTAAGGCACTTGTTGGCGTGCTGGAAAAGCGCTCGCCCGATATTTCCGGGCTGGTGCCCGAGCAGTATCGAGACGATGTGCACGAGGCTCGCGAGCTTTTGGCCGCGGCGGCGCTCGCTTTGCTGTCGCTGTACTTTCCCCAGCGCGATAACTGCATGCGCTGCATGGCCATCTTAATTAGCCTGTTTCGGCACGGAAGCAATCCGCGCTTTAAATCGAGCGGTGTGCTCATGTTTGAGCAGGTTTCGACAGGTATGAAGTACTCGTCTGAAAAAGGTGGATATATTCCGTCTCGCTTTGTGCGTCATACCGACCACAAAAGGCCCTACGACCACGTGCATCGCGATGGATCGCGTGGCTTTACGGCGGACGAAGACGATGCCGTCATGTTTTTCGAACGTTACCGCGTGATTCAGCAACGCGTATTCGATGCGAGTTCGCGTTTCAACTTCGAGCTATGTGTCAAACGTCCGTTTGAGGCGCTTTCGGACAATCGGCAGAACTTTTATTACAGGGAGGAAAAGATGGAAATCGATTTGGCAACCAAGGTACAGAGGCTTCGGGACCGCTACACCCTCAACTACGCTCAGGCCAAGGGATACGACCTGCTCGACAAGCTGATGATTGACGCATTGCTTGCATATCTGCGCGACGGGTCAGTCTCAATCGCGGCGCGCGAGAGCTATGTGGCGCAAACGGAGCGTCTGATTGACGGTGCGGTCAAGTTGCCGTGTGCGACGAGCCCCAAGGAGGGCGCAGACGTCGACCGTATTTCCTAGCAATCACGCAGAACTATCGACAAGAAAGGGGCCGTGCCATGTCGGTCATTAAGATGTACGGCTACGAGGCCGCGCAGCAAACGGAGTACCAAACCAAGAAGTGGGCGACCAAGGAGGAAATGCAGGCGCTGTCATCCGGCGATGAGCAGCGCGATGTGATCTTGGCGCAAGGTGCCACGGTGGCTTTCTACGAGGGCGACAAGCACTGGGAGACAAGCGTGTCCAACAATGTTTTTGCCTTTGGCGGTACTGGTAGCGGCAAAACAGCGAGTTTCGTTTTGCCCAACCTGCTCAACCACCACGAGTGCTGCTATGTGGTCACAGACACCAAGGGCGAGTTACTGCGCCGCACGGGAAAAGGCTTTGAAGAGGACGGCTACGAGGTAACGGTTCTCGACACCATCAATCCCGAGCAGTCGTCCGGGTACGATCCCCTGCGCTACGTGATGGATGTCGAGGATATCCCCACCACGGTGGCGGCAATCATGGAGGGGATCGATCCTGACAGGCGCAGCTTTAGGAACGACCCGTTTTGGGACAACGCGAACGACCTGCTGCTTCGAGCGATTGTTGGAATCCTGTTCCTCCTGGAGTGCCTTGCTGGCACATTTGCGCCAGGCGGGGATCCTGAGGCTCCGCGCCGCTACCTTAAGATGAACAACGTCTTTAAACTGGCTGCGCTCATCAAGGTTACGGGAGATGGTGAGGGGCGATTCCCGTTGGACTACCTTGTAGAAGAGGTAGAGTCCAGGGAGTTTCTCGATAAGTATGGTGCGGAGAACGCTGAGCTGTATGGCGTTGAGCAGTATCGCGATTTTCGAGGTGCGGCAGATAGGACGCTTAAGAGTATTCTGATCACGCTCAATGCAACTATCTCGCGGCTTAAGACGCCTCAGCTCATGCGCGTTTTTGAGAATGACGAGATGCGTCTTGATCGTATTGACGAGGGCAAGCGCGTGATCGATCTTAAAGTGAGCGACAACGATTCGGCTAATGCATGGCTTGCGAACGTTGCCCTTAAGCAGCTGTTTAACCTTGCCCAGCGCCGTGCCGATGCCAGCCCCAGCGGTCATTTGCAGCGTCGCGTGCAGTTTGTGCTCGATGAGTTTCCCAATGTGGGACGCATCCCCGATTTTGAGCGCAGCATTGCGACCGTGCGCAGTCGCGGCATTAGCTTTTTGATGTGTGCGCAATCGCTGAGCCAGCTCGATGTCGTGTACGGCAAATCAACGGCGCTTACCATCCTCGATAACTGCGATAGCTTGGTCTATATGGGTGGCGGCAGCAACATCGCGACGCAGAACTACATAAGCGAACTGTGTGGCGAGTCGGTTTTGGGCACCAAGTACGTGGGCGCCGAGCGCACTGCCGTAGATGTGCGCGGTTGCGTGATGACCCCAGGCGAGGTTGGGCTTATGCCTCGCACCGATTGCCTGGTCAAGGTGACCGGCATGCGTCCCTTCCGCGCCAAGAAGTACTTTTGCGACGACCATCCCAATGCAGCTAAGTGGCTAAGGGATTAGTCCCTGCAGCTTTGTGTATCCCATCTTGCATATTTTGTCGCACGGCTTCCGTTAGCCGTAAGCCGTGCGGTCCAGTTTTTGCCTCCTTACCGATTCCGTTTAGAAGGGAATTGCCATGTCCGTTATGTATCGTGAGCCCAGCATCATCAAGAAGTCCAAGGACGGCCGCGTTGCCGCCGTCGATATGGCAAGCGAGCTGCTTAACAGCCGCGTGCTGCTGCTGGAGGGCGAGGTCAACGATGTGACCTGCAACGGCCTTATTAAGTCCATGCTGGTGCTGGAACATCAAAGCGCGGCCGAGCCCATCACCCTCATCATCAATAGCCCGGGCGGCAGCGTTACGGCGGGGCTGGCGCTCATCGACACCATGCAGTCGCTCGATTGCCCCGTGATCACGGTGGGTGAGGGCGTCGTGGCCTCGATGGCCGCGGTGATCTTGGCCTGCGGCGACCACCGCCAGGTGTACCGCCACACGCAGGTGCTCATTCACCAGCTAATGGGCGGCACGGGCATGGCGCAGCAGACCGATATCGAGATTGTGGCCCAGCATGCGGCAGCCATGCGTGCCGAGCTGGACGAGCTACTGGCCGAGCACGGCAACCTGAGCGCTCAGGAGTTCCATGAGCTCACCGAGCGCGACTGCTGGTGTAACGCCAAACGCGCCCTAGAACTGGGCCTGGTGGACGAAGTGATTGCGCCCAGCAAGAAAGCGCTCTAGTGGGGCGCATGCCTTACAAGCACGTTAAACAGGGCGAATGAGCACGTAGTTGAACAGCCAGAAAGAGGTTGAACATGAGCAGGATTTGGGATGTCGACGGTATTGAGTGGGAAGATCTGCCCACCGTGAGCGACCTGCTGTGCGCTGCGGACACAAAGATCCTGGCACGCGAGGTTGCCCTGCGATACGGCGGCAAGCCGGGCGGCTGCGGCCGCGGCGATAGCGATCGCGGCCTAAAGCGCGCCCGCCGCAAGCTCAAAAAGCTGCGCAAGATTGATCCCGAGCCCAGCGACAAGATCGTCCTGTTGCCCAAGCACGTCATCAATCGCCGTGGTGCAGGTCGCAGCTTTGGCCATTACGATGTGAGCCCGTGCGCCTTTACGCGCGACGGCGTGCAAAGGCTAGGGGAAGATGCGCTTGTCGATGTGTATTCGTGGGAGTTGCTCCCGCTGGGCGAGGAGTCCGCGAGCGTTATGTTGGGCTATCGCGTATGGCTCGGCGGCGAGTGGGACCTATGCGAGCGCTACCGCTTTTTGGCTGCGGTATGCGCGAGCGTGCTGAATTGCATCCGGGAGGAAAAGGAGCTGCGCAGGTATCTTGAACAGGGCGGTGCTGCTCCCGATATGGACGAGGACGATACGGTTGAGGGCATCCGCAGCGACGTGCTATATCCCGAGGAAGTGTTCAACGCAAAGCTTGGCGGCTATTGGGACGAGAGCCTGGGACTCGACCTGCCCTGGAAAAACGAGCATCGGCAGACCTGCGTGCGAATCGACAGAGCTATCGATGACCTGTTTGCCGATGAAACGAAGCGTTGCGCTGCGGCGCTTGGGAAAAAGCTTGAGCGCGGATATGAGGAGCGCGGTGAGCAACCGGACGAGGATTTGCTGAACGGGATGTCCTTGTGAATGGTTGCTTGCAGTCCGATAAAAATCTGTCCGGACGAAATGATAGAGCGATAGCGTAAATGGCAC
>USJQ01000130.1 GCA_900554985.1 uncultured Collinsella sp.
AATAAATTTCCCCAGCGATTCCGCGTCATCCAAAACGACGAGACCATGTACGAATCCGGTGTGGTCGAGACCGGCAAGACAATCGAGACGTGCCCCGCCGGCGACATCAAAGAAGGCGAGGCGTACATCGAGATCCAGGCACTCGATGCAAAGACCCTCGACAGCCACGGCAATCCGACACGTGTCAAGGTACGGGTTGAGCAAGCCGAGAACTAGCTTTCCGGCCGACGCGGCACCGCACGCAATTCACCAGCATTCGTCCAATCATCGCGGGGACGGCCCGCGGCGAATAGAAAGGAACGACCATGGACATCACCAGGAACATGAACGGAGCCAGAGCGCTCGTCGTGGGCGCAGGGCTCGCGCTCGCCCTCGCAATGGGCGCCGCCCCGACGCCAGCTACGGCAGCCGGGCGCGTTGGAACCACGAAAGTAATGGTCAGGACCGAGATCGACAACGTTGAGTTCAAAGTTCCGACGGTTATTCCCTTCGTCGCCAAGGCCGACGGCACGCTTCAGGGCCCCTCAGAAGACGCAACCACCATCGACAATCATTCGGCCTACGGCATCCATGTCACCAACATGAAGATCGACGCCATGAACACCTGGACCATTGCCGCCGACGCCAAGGCCGGAACCGCGCAGAACTCCATCGACTTTAAGGTCGGCCCCGACGGCGCACTCCAGAACGCCAGCGCCGCAATGCAGGGGACGGGCCTCGATCTTTCCAAGAACGCAGCCTTCGACATGGGTTACCAGGGCATTGCCGGCGGCAAGGACAAAATTAAACTCAAGACAAGCGGAAACGTCGCCCGCGTCACGCGCGACATCTTCCGCGCAACCGGCGAAGGCGATCAGGTTGCAACGATCACCTGGACGGTCGAGCCCGGTGCGCACACGGCATAAGGCCGTCGCCCTGGCCGCCGCCGTCGGCATCCTAGCGTTTGGGCCAGCCATGGCCTTTGCCCAGCAAGAACAGGCGCAGGCCGCCACGCAAGTGACGGTCGACCTCTCGGAGCTCGACCGCGGCGACCGCGAGGAACCGTTGGCGCAGACAGGCGACAGACGATGGCTCTTGGCAGCAGGCGCCACAGCAGCAGGCGCAGGAACCGCCGGCCTCGGTCTGCACATCAAACGCAGCCAGAAACAAAACATGGACAGGCCGCACTAAATTAGCTAAGGAGACCCCATGGCATCGAAGAACCTTTTGCCCGTCGTCGCACTCTGCGGCGCGCTCGCAACCGGAACGCCTGTCGCCGCTTGGGCGACTCCCGTCATGGCAGACTCCTTACCAGCAGCCCTAAGTTCCGCCCCAAATCCGTCGAGCGCCATTGCGTGCAAGCGTTTTTCGATCGCACAGGCCGCGATCTCAACCTCGGGATGCCTTCGTCGTAATACGGACGGCTCGATAGTCGTGGATATCAATCGTTCGAACAAGGCAAGCGGCTCCCAGGCGGGGTGCGCCGTCTGCACGTGGCGCTCGGTTGTGCTCGATGCAGATGGCGATCCATGCAATTTAGAGCTGCGCATCGACATCGCTTCGGTCGATGACTCGGCGAACGGAGCGAAGGTCGTCTTCGACGATACGTTTTTTGAGAAAGGAGGCGGTATATGTCTGGGCTGCGCCGCCGCGAATGCAGACGACACGCAGCCCACCCTCTCATTCACGGCATCGTTGCAGCTGACCAAAGCCGGCACCGATGCCGTCGCGGCGGGAGAAGCGTCCCTGCTGTTCTACGCCGTCAGCACCAAAGACACAGACGCTCATTTCGAGAAGTCAGACGGATCACTCAGCCTTACACGAGGGATAGAGGCAGGCCCTATTGAAATCGATGCCCACGCGCAAAGCAGGCAACGCATTCTTGCCGACCCGGTGCTTCTCGAAATGGAGTGGAACGGATCCGGAGCCATCGGAATTCTCCCCTCCGCGCTTGACGCCAAGACGCTCCCCTCAAACGACGAACCCATCAACGCAACCACACAAGAAGAGAGCGCGGACAAAGAAGCAGGTGCGGGCGACACGCCGTCGCCGACAAACAGCGTCCCAGCTTCTTTCGAAGCACCGAATGAGCCCGCTACCGATCCAAACGATCCCGAGCTCGCGGACAGTCTGGGGCTTGCTGATCCTCAAGAAATCGATGAAGGTAACTGCTGCGTGCTTGCCGCGCTCGCCCACGCGGAGGTCATCGACGCTGCGAACATCGAAGTTGCCGCCGCCAATCAGCCCGTCCGCAAGTCGGCCATCATCGCATTTCCCGAGTCCATCGAAGTCGTCTTTTTGCCATCGGGCGAGGTCGTGGCCCCAACACTGCTCACCCTGTTGGGCGCCAAGAATACTCGAAACGAAATTAAAAAGGTCACGGTTGTCGACCCTGCAACCACCGCTAAACTGCGTCTATACGCCGTTGCCCCAGACGGAGGCAAAACCTTGGAATTCGATGGTGACACACTCCTAGCCTGGCGACGTCTGGACATTATGCAAGACGTCTCGTATCAGATCGAACTCGAAGGGTTTGATCGCGCCCGCGATGCCAATATCATCGCCGCGGCTATTGAATCCCCACAGCGGCTTATGACACTGCGCTTTGACTACTATCCCTATGTCCCGACAACCACCTGAGGCTTAAATGCTGCGCATCATTCCTGATACCACTTAACGTATTAGATGAGTCGCGATGTGCCTCGCATTTCGTTCTGCTACGATTGCCACGTTGGCATCAATACAGGAGGGCTCATGCCGGGCTTGGGAACAATCATCAACGTTGTGCTTTTAGTTGCGGGCGGTCTTTTGGGATTAGCGGGCGGCCGCTTCATCACACCGCGCATCCAAGACACGCTCATGAAAGCATCGGGGCTGTGCGTCCTGTTTATCGGCCTTGGCGGCACCATGCAAAAGATGCTCCTTATCGATGGGAAGGCGCTAGCGACCACCGGCACCACCATGCTCATCGTCTCATTTGCGCTCGGTTCGCTCATCGGCGAGGCCGTCAACTTGGAAGCCGCCATCGAGAACCTTGGCGAATGGCTCAAGCGAAAAACCGGCAGCGAGGGTGACAACGAGTTCACCAACGCCTTTGTCTCGACATCGCTCACGGTGTGCATCGGCGCCATGGCCATCGTGGGCTCGATTCAGGACGGTCTGCTCGGTGACTGGTCAACGCTTGCCTTGAAAGGCGCATTGGACTGCATCATCGTCTGCACCATGACGGCGTCGCTTGGCCGCGGCTGCATTTTCTCCGCCCTGCCCGTCGCCGTGTTCCAGGGGACGATCACGTTGTTTGCCGGCGCGCTCTCCCCCATCATGACCACGGCAGCCCTCGACAGCCTTTCGCTCGTAGGCTCCATGCTCATCTTCTGCGTCGGCGTCAACCTCATCCGTCCTCAGACCTTCCGCACGGCCAATATGCTCCCCTCCGTCGTCATCGCCGTCATCTACGCCCTCCTGTTCTAAATCTATCAACGCAGCGGTATCTCGAACATCTGTTTGATGCTGTGCTATGATATGAGGTCACCGTAGCTGCGTTAGGAGAGGAGAAGCGGTGGCCGACCAGGACATCAAGATGCTCATCGAGCGCATTATGGCCGAGGCCCGGACCCATCAGTCCACCCGCTTCTCAAACGAAATCTACGCAGACGAGCCGATTCACAACGCCGCCCGGCAGATGCAGAATTTCCCCCCCGACCAGTACCGTAAAATGCGCGAGATATCGCGCTGGCAGGATGACCCCAAGGGCGGTGCGGGCCGCTGGCTTTCGGAAGCCGAGCTTTTTTACCGCCAGGGCCTGCTGATGGCCGACTTTGAGGACGACTGTCCCTACAACGGCACCTTTAAGTCGTACTTTCCCACCTACAACGCCATGAGCGACCGACAGCTGCGCGGCTACTTTACCTGGCGCGCCCAAGTGCGCCGCGGGACCGTCGAGGAAACGTCTACGTCCTTTGCCTTTCTGTATCTCTATGAGCTGATTTGCGGCATCGGCGTAGATAATCCGCTCGATGGGTTTAACAAGATCAAGGCCTTTTGGGATGCCTACCGCGCCTTTGAGCCCGGCATCGACCGCTTTGCACGCGTGTGGTTGCAGGACTACGCCGTGTTCCACGGGCTCGACCCCAAGCTGCTTCGTGATTCTAAAACCGTCATGTTCGATAACGCCCTTATCGAGCTGCGGCGCGCGGCACGAGACCTTGTACCGGCACCGGCACCGTCCGACCAGACCCCCAAACGTCGCAAAACCTCCGAGCCCACGCTCCCCCTTCCGCCCGATGAGGTGCGCGAGGAGCGACTCATGGCCGCCATCAACGCCCTCTCCACGTACAACCTAAGTAACTCGCGGCTCGACCGCAGCCACCACCGCGATCTGCGCCACGTGGCATGCGCCGTGTATGTCCGCATGTCGCGCTACTATGACACGCACCGAAAGACCGGCATCGTAGCGAGCTTGTTTGGGGAGGCGACGGCCATGCCCTACAC
>USJQ01000131.1 GCA_900554985.1 uncultured Collinsella sp.
CTTTGGTTGGTTCACCTCGATCCGCCACAAGGGCGAGGAGGTGCTCCCGCAGCTGCGCGAGTACATCAAGGAGCATGAGATTCTGCTGCCCGATTCGTACCTCAAGGGCATGGGCTCGCTGATGTCTAAGAAGCCCGAGGAGACCACCGACGAGCACCCCGAGCAGAACCGCCACACCAAGGGCAGCTGGTACTACGTCTGGAAGGGCGAGTACGAGATCATGGAGTGCTTCCCGGAGTACCTGCCCAACACGTATCTGAACTACTACCTGCAGCAGAAGGAGTTCGTCGAGCATTCCAACCCCGAGCGCACCCGTGCTAACGAGGTCGAGGAGACGCGCGAGAAGAACCTCTTCGACGGCATCGACCACTACGAGAAGACCGGCGAGATCGACGAGAGCACGTTCTATGCGGGCAGCCACGGCGACTGGATTGCCGACCTGGCTATCGCTCTGAAGAACGATACCAAGCAGCGCTTCCTGGTCATTTGCGAGAACAAGGGCGCTATCCCCAACATGCCCTACGACGCTATGGTCGAGCTGCCTGCCTACATTGGCAAGAACGGCCCCGAGGTCATCAGCCGCGACAACATTCCGCTGTTCCAGCAGGGCCTCATGATGCAGCAGCTGAACTCCGAGAAGCTCGTGGTCGAGGCCACGATCGAGGGTTCGTACGAGAAGGCACTCAAGGCCTTTACGCTCAACAAGACCGTGCCTTCGATGAAGGTCGCCAAGGAAGTTCTCGACGACATGATCGAGGCCAACAAGGGTTACTGGCCCGAGCTTAAGTAATGACAGAAGGTCGCCGGCGCAAAAGAGTCACTGACCACATAACTTGAACAATGCCCCGTTCGTGCACTTGCGCGGACGGGGCATTGCCGTTTCGCGCAAAGGGCTGATATGGGGGATGGGCAGCGCCGTCGCGTCGAGATTGCCCGCGCCCTGCTGTGCCCGGGCGACGCGGTGATTCTGGACGAGTCCTTTACCGGTCTAGATACCGCCGCGCGCGATGCGACGTCCGAGGTCGTGCTCAACCTCCTCGATGGCCGCACACTCCTGCTCGCCACACATGACGCCTCCGACGCTCAGGCCCTCGATATCTCGAACATCATCACGCTCTAAATACTAATTCAGCAACAAAATGATCTGTTTTCCTCCGTCCCCATGGGGTCGGGTATGGTATTCTATCTGCGGGGTAATACTTTGGAATACCAAGTAATACCAACGCCGTAGAAACAAACTCCAGATGCGGGCCAATCGGGTTGCCTTCACAGCCCGTCGCCCAGCCGCGTGGCCCGCATCTATCCGCACCACCGTCGTTTCAAAAAGGAAGCGCCATGGCAGAACACATGACCCCGGTTGTCGCGAAGGTCTTGCCCGAGGAGAAGGCGGCCTTCGCGGCGGCAACTCAGCTCGTGGGCACCACGCCGTCCAACGCCATCCGCATGTTCATTGCCGCGTTCAATCGCTGCGGCACCTTCCCGTTCGACATCTCGCCGAACGGGGCCTTTGGCAAAGACTGTCCCCAACGACTAGTCGTTAAAGAACGTCCCCAATGACTAGTCGTTGGGGACGTTCTTAAATGACTAGCTGTCGGGAGGAGGTTGGCATGCTCAATGCGATGATTTGGGCGCTTGCCTGTTTTGGCGTCGTCGCTGCCGATATCGCCCTGAGCGTGGTTTTGTTCTCCGCTCTGAGCGTCGCATCGGTGTTCATGGGCTTTTCGATTGACGACCTCGATATTCAATTGCTTCAGGCTGTCGCGCAGACGGCATCGTTTTTAATGGCGCTGCTGTGGTGGCGTTATCTGTGGCCGCGTTCGTTTATGGCACGCCGGCAGGGCGAGCATCCGCTTGGCGGAGGAGCGCGTGGGGCGTGGAAGCGCATCGCCTGCGTTATCGTGATCGGCCTTGCCCTGCAGGTGGTCGTTGGCTACGTGACCGACGCCGTGCTGTCGCTGTTGCCCGAGGCTGCGGCCGACTACAGCGAGCTTGTCGAGGAAACAGGCATGGGCGACACCAGCTATCTCGCCGTCCTGACTACGGTGCTCGGCGCCCCATTTTGTGAAGAGCTGCTGGTACGCGGCATTATTTTTGAGTTTTCGCTCCGAGCGTTTAATCCGCAGTGCCGCCCACTTTGGAAGTGCCGGCGTCGTGCGGGTGCGCAGGACGGCGCCATGGTGCCCTGGGCGGCCCCGAGCACGTGGGGTATCACCGCGGCGATTGTGCTGCAGGCGGCAATCTTCGGTTTTATGCACATGAATTGGGTGCAAGGTTGCTACGCGGGTGCCGCTGGCCTCATCTTTGGTTGGGTGCTCGTGACGACCGGAAAGCTCCGCTACACGATCCTGCTGCACTTCGCCTTTAATGCCGGGTCGTATCTCATGACGTTGCTCTGGTTTGTGAACACGCCGTTCGACGTGGCAATTACGGTCGCCATCGCCGGCGTCATCCTCGTTGAGGCAATGCGGTCGCTGCGCCGCGCGTGTGGGATGGATGCAGCGAGCGCACCGCTGCCCTAGTTGCGGCGTCCGCCTCCGTTGGCGCCTTGACGTCCCTGAGCTGCACGGTTGCGCCCGGCAGTGTTTTGCGCGCGCGACATGCCGCCGTGCCCCTTGCTGCCTTTGGGTCCCTTGTCGGCGCCGCCGCCATGCGGTTTGCCGCCTTTCTTGCCGGTGCCATGTCCGCCGTTGGCCGATGTCTCGCCCGGGCGCGGCGGCACGGGACGAATCAGGCAATGCTTGGTGTAGCCGATCAGGTCGCGACGGCCGGCCTTTTCCAGCGCCTCGCGCACGAGCTTGTAGTTCTCGGGCTTGCGGTATTGGATGAGCGCACGCTGCATGGCCTTCTCGTGCGGGTCGCGCGCCACATAGATCGGCTCCATGGTGCGCGGATCCACGCCGGTGTAGTACATGCACGTCGACATGGTGGACGGCGTGGGGTAGAAGTCCTGCACCTGCTCGGGCATGTAGCCCATGTCGCGCACGGCCTCGGCAAGGTCCACGGCTTCCTTCATGGTTGAACCGGGGTGGCTCGAGATCAGATACGGCACCACGTACTGCTTGAGGCCGTATTCGCGGTTTAGGCGTTCGAATTTACGGCAGAATGCGTCGTAGACGGCGCGACTCGGCTTGCCCATCACAGACAGCACGGCGTCGCTCACGTGCTCGGGCGCTACGCGCAGCTGGCCCGAGACGTGATGCTCCAGCAGCTCGCGCAAAAACTCGTCTGAGGCATCGGCCATGGTGTAGTCAAAACGGATGCCGCTGCGGACGAAGACCTTCTTGACGCCCGGTAGCTGGCGCAGGTCGCGCAGCAACTGCGTGTAGCCGCTCTCGTCGACCACCATGTTCTTGCATACGCTCGGCCACAGGCAGCGCTTGTTCTTGCACACGCCGTGCTTGAGCTGCTTGTCGCAGGCAGGGCGGCTAAAGTTGGCCGTCGGCCCGCCCACGTCGTTGATGTAGCCCTTAAACTCGGGGTCGCGCGTGAGCAGCTCGGCCTCGCGCATGATCGAATCGTGGCTGCGCATCTGCAGCACACGGCCCTGGTGGAAGGTGAGGGCGCAAAACGAGCACTCGCCAAAGCACCCGCGGTTGGAGCTAATGGAAAACTTGATCTCGGCAAAGGCCGGCACGCCGCCTGCCGCGTCGTAGTCGGGATGCCAATCGCGTGCGTAGGGGAGTTCGGCCACCTCGTCCATCTCGTCGGTGGTGAGCGTCGCCGACGGTGGGTTTTGCACCACATAGACGCTGTTGGGGTAGGGCTCTACCAGGCGATGTCCGGTGATGGGGTCCATATTCTGCTGCTGCACGTTAAAGCTGCGCGCGTAGTTGAGCTTGTCGGCGGCAAGGTCGTCCCAGCTGGGCAGCAGGTCGTAGTCGTAGACCTCGTCGAGCGAGCTGGTGCGGTAGACGGTGCCGTTGATATAGGTGATCTGATCGACGGGCAGTCCCGCGTCGAGCGCGTCGGCGATCTCGACGATCGCGTGCTCGCCCATGCCGTAGATGAGGATGTCGGCGCCCGAGTCGAGCAGTACCGAGCGCTTGAGCTTGTCCTGCCAGTAGTCGTAGTGGGCCAGGCGGCGCAGGCTCGCCTCGATGCCGCCGATGATGATGGGGGCGTCCTTGAACGTCTGGCGGATGAGATTGCCGTAGACCGTGACGGCACGGTTGGGGCGGCGCCCCTCCTCGCCACCGGGGGTATAGGCGTCGGTGTGGCGGCGGTGCTTGGTCACCGAATAGTGGTTGACCATGGAGTCCATGTTGCCGGCGCTGACGAGAAAGCCCAGGCGCGGCTCGCCGAGCACCGTGATGCTGGCGGGGTCGGTCCAGTCGGGCTGGCAGATGATGCCCACCTTGTAGCCATGCGCGTCGAGGACGCGGCTGATGATGGCCATACCAAAGCTAGGGTGGTCCACGTAAGCGTCGCCGCAGACGTAGACAAAGTCGCACTGGTCCCAGCCACGCGC
>USJQ01000132.1 GCA_900554985.1 uncultured Collinsella sp.
AACAGGCGAGACCGACGACGATTTCGTGCTGCTGACAGATATCCAGGGTCTCGAGGACTTCCTGGGCGACATGGACTTTAAGGTCACCGGCACCACCGAGGGCATTACCGCCCTGCAGATGGACAACAAGGCGACCGGCCTCACCTTCGACATCCTGGCCCGCGCCCTGCAGCAGGCCAAGGAGGGTCGCGCCTTCATCCTGCAGAAGATGCTCGATGTGATCCCCGAGCCGCGTCACACCACGCGCAGCACCGCTCCGCGTATCGTCTCCATCCAGGTTCCGACCGACAAGATCCGCGACGTCATCGGTTCCGGCGGTAAGGTCATTCGCGGCATCCAGGACGAGACCGGCGCTTCGGTTGACATCCAGGAGGACGGCACCGTCTTCGTCGGCGGCACCGGCGAGTCCGTGGACCAGGCTGTCGAGCGCATCAAGCTCATCATCAAGGTTCCCGAGCCGGGCGAGGAGTACACCGGTCGCGTGGTCTCCATCCAGCCCTTCGGCGCCTTCGTCAACCTGCTGCCCGGTAAGGACGGCCTGCTGCACATCTCCCGCGTCGCCAAGGGCCGCGTGGAGAAGGTCGAGGACGTCCTCAACGTGGGCGACGAGGTCAAGGTCGTCGTCATCGAGGTCGACGATCGCGGCAAGATCTCGCTCGATCGTCTTGACAAGCCCGAGGCCCCGGCTCGCGCCGAGGGTGCCTCCGAGGGCGACGGCGAGCACTTCCAGCGTCGTGAGCGTCCGCGTCGCGAGCGCTCCGAGCGCAGCGACCGTCCGCTTCGTCCCGGTTACAACGGAGGCCGCAAGCCCCGCCGTCACCACGACGCCGAGTAACAGCTCCACATAAGCAGTTCAACAAGGGCGACTCCGCAATGGGGTCGCCCTTTTGCTTGCGCCCGGGAGGGACGCATATGAAGTTTCCTGCTCTACAGTCCTGCGCAAGACGGAAAGCACATTAAGTGCTTTCCTTTGCGTGCGGAACTCGCGACAAACTTCATGCCCTCCGGTCCGCCCAGGGAGCCAGGTTAACTAATTCGGGCCCGGCATTCAGAAAAGTCAGTGCAGCAAAATGGCGATGCAGATGGTGCGAACAAGAAAGGGGCACGTTGCAGAAACGCGCCCCTTATGGGTGGGGTATGGGGCTAGCGCTCGTAGATCAGGTTGCCGGCTAGGTAGGTGGCTTGGACTTTGGTGGCTTGGAGTTCTTGGGGGTCGATGGTGAGTGGGTTTTGGTCCAGGACTACCAGGTCGGCGTATTTGCCGGGTTCTAGGCTGCCGAGGTTTTGCTCGTCGCCCGCTGCATAGGCGCTGCCCAGGGTGTAGTTGCGCAGAGCCGTTGCCGCATCGATACGCTCGCTCGGCAACCAGCCGCCCTCGGGCCAGTGGCTTTTGGGGTCTTGGCGCGTAATAGCCGTGTAGAGCACGTTCATGCTGGTAACAGGCGTGATGGGGCTGTCGGTACCGAAGGCTTGGCGAATGCCGCGCTGCTTATAGGTTGCACACGGCCACATGATGCGGCTGCGCTCCATGCCCAAATCGCGCTCGGGGCCGCCCGGATCGAGCGTGATGTGGCAGGGCTGGCTCGAGGCGACCACGTTGAGCTTGCGCAGGCGGTCGATGTCCTCGGGCAGGAGGTTCTCCAGATGCTCGAGTGTGTTATGGCCGTGCTGGGGCAGGCCGTACAGGTCGGCGGCCTCCTCGAAGATATCCAGCGCGGCATGAATCGCACCGTCGCCGATGACGTGGATACGCACAGTGTGGCCGCGCTCCGCAGCCGCCAGAACCAGCTTACGCATGCGCTCGGCAGGAACTGTCAGACGGCCCTGGTCGCCCGGGAAGCGCGGATTGGTATAGGGCTCGGTGAGATATGCCGTGTGTTCGCTCGACACGCCGTCGAAGAACTGCTTAAAGCCCGGTGCCGAGAGCAGCGCGTTGTTCGCGTAGCGGGTCTGGAGTTCTTCCAAGCGCGACTGGTCATCCAGCAGTGTGGGAAACAGATGGGCGCGGATGCCCAGCTTGCCGGAGGCCTGCAGCTTGTCGTAAACATCGTCGCGAATAAAGTCGCAGCCCGGCATGGGCATGAGCGACATATCGCAGATTGAGGTGATGCCTTGCTCGGCCATACGCTTCATCTGGTCGGCGTAAGCGCTCGCGATGCGGTCCTCGCCCAGCCACTCCAGGCAGCGCGGCAGCAGCTGCATAGCAGCCGCCTCGTGGGCGATACCCGTAAGCTCGCCATTTGCATCTTTGTCGTAACTGCCACCCGCCGGAGGCTCGCTATCGCGCGTAACGCCGAGCGCCTCGAGTGCGCGGCTGTTGAGCCACAGCGTGTGCCCGTCGCCCGAGTACATAACGCAGGGACGATCGGGAAATGCCGCATCGAGGGAGGCCTTGGTAGGGTGCTCGGGCGGATCCCAGCGGTAATCGCGCCAACCCTGGGTCACGACCCAGGCGTCATCTGGCAAGCCTTTGGAAAACTCGAGCGCATGCTGCACCAATGCTGCCTCGGACGTGCCCATATCCATGAGCATGTACGGCGAGGAGCCAACCGAAGTATGGAAGAAATGCAGGTGCGCATCGTGGAAACCGGGGCAGACAAACTGCTCGCCGTAGTCGATAACCGGCGTGGCGGCAGGCGCGGCGGCAATCACGTCATCGGGCGCACCGACTGCGACGATACGGTCGCCTGCGATGGCAATCGCCAGCTCGCGGGCGGTATCGATGCCGTCTTGCGCGGTAAAGACGTTCTTGGAGCGGATAATCCGATCGATATGTTGCATGGGCATCCCCATCTCTGGCAGGAAATTCAACACCCCCGAGTGTACTCCCCCGCCCTTGTAACAAAACCCCAAGCGGCAAACGGCAACTTTACCAGCCCTAGCGGCAGGTGGCATACTGGAGAGAGCCTGTACGATTTTGCGATCAACCCAGCAAGGAGCAAATCGACCATGACGAAGACCAAGGCACAGCAGATTATGGCGGCGACCGAGGCTCGCGCGGCTGACGACGTCACCGCAGCCATCAAAGATATCGCTACCGAGTTTGAACCCTATATCATCAAGCAGCGCCGGCACTTCCATAAGCACCCGGAGCTGAGCCTTGCCGAGGAGCGCACGACCTCCGACATCGCCAACCAGCTCGACGCCATGAATATCCCCTACGAGCGTCCGCTCAAGACCGGCTTGGTGGCAACGCTTCGCGGTACCGCGTCGGATGCCTACCACGAGGACGGCACGCCGCGCCGCCGTATCCTGCTGCGCGCGGATATCGACGCCCTGCCCGTCACCGAGCAGACCGGCGAGGAGTTTGCCAGCGTCAACGAGGGCTGCATGCACGCCTGCGGCCACGACTGCCACATCGCCATGATGCTCGGCACGCTGCAAATCCTGCGCCATATGACCGACGACATCCACGGCGAAGTCCGCATCGTCTTCCAGCCCAGCGAGGAAAACGGCCAGGGCGCCAAGCTCATGATCGGCACGGGCGTGCTCGACGGCGTCGATGGCGCCTACGCCGCGCACATCTGGAGTGAGGTCGACGCCGGCACCGTGAGCTGTGAGCCCGGACCGCGCATGGCCAATACCGACTGGTTCCGCATCGACGTCCGCGGCACCTCGTGCCACGGAGCCATGCCCCAGCGCGGTCACGACGCCGTTATGGTTGCCGCCGAGATCGTCAACGCTCTGCAGACCATCGTTTCGCGCGAGATCAGTCCCTACGAGCCGGCCGTCATTACCGTCGGCGAGCTGCACGGCGGCACCGCGCGCAACGTTATCGCCGGCACGGCCTACCTCGCCGGCACGGTGCGCACCTACGGAGATTCGACCCACGAGGAAATGCCGGAGCTCATGCGCCGCATCGTGGAGCATACCGCGGCCGCCTTGGGCGCCGAGGCAGAGCTCACCGACTACACCATCGCCAATTACAAGGTCGAAAACGATGCCGCCTCGAGCGAGCGCTGCCGCCAGGCAGTAATCAAATGCCTGGGCCCCACCGGCCAAGGCCATTATCGCGGCACACTCTCGGGTGAGGATTTTTCGGAGTACCTGCGCCGCGTACCGGGCGTGCTCGCCTTTGTTGGCACGCGCAACCCCCAGATTGGCGCCACGTACGCCCAACATTCTTGCTTCTACAAGATTGACGAGTCGGTACTGGCCAAGGGCTCCATGGTGGCCGCCCAATATGCCATCGACTTTTTGGCCGAGCCCACACAAGAAGAGCTCGACGGCCCCACGATTGCCGCGGTCGCCGAGACCAATCCCGACCTGGCAGCCAAACTGCGCTCTGCCAAGGCCACGGCCGCCGAGGCCCGCGACGCCATGCACGATGCCCGCACCGCCCGACACGCCGCAATCAAGGGCATCCACGACGCTCGCGCCGC
>USJQ01000133.1 GCA_900554985.1 uncultured Collinsella sp.
GAGGCATGACCAGAAGGTCAATGCCTCGCCTTTTTCATGCCAACTTGTTCGCTCTGGACGTCGCTCGCTGACGTTTGCTCAACCCGCGGTGTCTTAACAATTCCGTCCAGCTGTTGGCATTGCGGCATTTGCCCAGATAAAGCCTGCCAAAATGAACCTGTTCCTTTTTGGTAGGTTTGGTGCAATGGGGTCAGGTTGGCTTGCGCCATACCGGTAGTTCTGTCTGCGACACTCTCGCCAAAGTGATATCAAACATACATCTAGCGTTTTCGACACTTCGCTTATTAGAGCCAATCCGTCTCCTCGTCATAGCGGTCCGAATAGGCGTTACGCTTGAGTTCTTCAGCACTCGTTGGTCGCGCCTTGGACACGTCGACCCCTGACTCATGGCAAGCGGCGACGAACAGCTGTAAACCCCGATCAATAAGCTGAGCCCCATGCTCGGCCTTCATTTCTTCGGCTCGCATTTACAGCTCCACGCTTTCGGCGCCGTTGATGGTTAGGTTTCGCTCGTAGAAGGCGGTGAGGGCGCGGATGGCGTACATCACGTCGCGCACGCCGCCGGTCTCGTAGCTCGAGTGCATGGCCAGCTGCGGCAGGCCCACGTCCACGGCGTGCATGCTCGCCTGCATATTAGACAGATTGCCGAGCGTGGAGCCGCCGGCCATATCGCTCTTGTTGGCGAAGGCCTGCGTGGGCACGTCGGCGTCATCGCAGATGGCCTGGAACACCGCGCGGCTAAAGGCATCGGTGCAGTAGTGCTGGTTGGCGGCTTCCTTGATGACGATGCCGCCGTTAAGCACCACCTGATTGCGGGCATCGCACTTCTCGGCGTGGTTGGGGTGCACGGCATGTGCATTGTCGCAGCTTACGAGCATCGAGGCGGCAAGGGCGCGATGGTACGACTCGTCGTCAAAGCCCAACGATCCGTTAATGCGGCGCAGCGCGTCGGCCAAGAACGTCGACATGGCGCCCTGTTTGGTCTCGGAGCCAACCTCCTCGTTATCAAAGCAGCAAAAGACCGAAACATCGTGCGCGTTCTCAGCACCCAAAAATGCCTGCAGCGAGGTGTAGGCGCAGGCCAGGTCGTCGAGCTTGGGCGTCGAGATAAACTCGTCGGCCCAGCCCCAAATGCGCGCATCCTGGCGGTTGACCAGGAACAGATCGCGGCCCAGAATTTGCTCGGGCTCAACATCCAGCTCGTCGGCGATCAGGGCGTCAAAGTCGCCCTGCTTAAGGTCGCCAGCGCTGATGAGCGGGCACAGGTCAACGGCTCGGTTGGGAGCAAAGCTCTCGTTAACGCCACGGTTCATGTGGATGGCAAGGCTCGGGATGATGGCGACTTCGCGCTCGGTAGCGAGCAAACGACTCTCGATACGGTCGCCCTCGCGTACCAGCACGCGGCCCGCGAGTGCCAACGGACGGTCGAACCAGGTGTAGTCGATCATGCCGCCGTAGGCCTCGGTGTTCAGGCGCAGCGTCTCGCCCGCGCCGTCGAGCTCGGGCACGGCCTTGACCTTAAACGTCGGCGAATCGCTGTGCGACGCCGTGAGCTGAAAATGATAGTCGCCGGCAACGCCGTCCTCGCCCCACGTCGCGGCCAGGTCCTCGCCCACCTTAAAGGCAATAACGCTCGAGGTGTTGCGCTGAGTATAGTAGCGACCACCCGGCTCGATATCCCACGCCGCGTTCTCGGGCAGGTAGGTAAAACCCGCCTCGTCGAGCTCGGCCATAATGGTCGCCGCCGTATGGAACATGCTGGGGCATGCCTCGATAAAGTCGATAAGGTCGTTGGCGGCCTCGATATCGTCGGCCGTCACGTGCGCGCGCTCGGGCGTTTCCTGATCCGTCATGCTCTCCCCTTTCGCTGGGTTGATGGTCCCCTCCAGCATACCCCGCCGCGCCAGCGCCGCGCTCTTCATTCCATGTTTAATCCTGCGCCGCTCGCCAAGTTGAGCCATCATGCCCGTGCACCTTTTGCGACAATTACGCTAACAGGACGAGAGGAGCCGTCATGAAGCCACGTAACATTGCCATCGCCTGCGGTGTCGCGGGAGTCGCCGTTGGCCTTGCCGCTGCCACCGGTATCGTTTATCACAAGCAAATCAAGTCCGCCGCGTCGCTCAAACGCTTGACCGGCTACGCGGATAGCTATGACCTGTACGCAATCGACATCGCCTACGACTACGATCTTGATCGCATCATCGCCGCTGGCGTGCGCGACGACCAGGCCTACATCGATGCCGTGATGGCGCAGGTGCTGCCCGGTGTGCCGGTACATGTCCAGGCGCCCCAGTTTGCCTGCAGCGCTTTTGTCGCCGTAGATGCCGAAGGCCGCGTGCGCACCGGTCGCAATTACGACTTTAAGGACGACACCTCGGCGCTGCTGGTGCGCAATCACCCACGCGACGGCTATGCCTCCATCGGGTTTGCCGCCCTTAACAACCTGGGCGATAACACTCCGCTTGACTCCGTCGCCGGACGCGCCGCCGCGCTCATGGGCCCGTTTGCCCAGCTCGACGGTGTTAACGAATGCGGCGTGTCCATTGCCGTACTCACCCTGGATTCCAAGCCCTGTGACCAGGACACGCAACGCCCCGTCATCAATACCTCGCTCGCCATCCGTCTGGTGCTCGACCGCGCGGCTACCACGCAAGAGGCCGTCGACCTGCTTTCTGCCTACGACATGCACGCCATGGCAGGACGCGATTACCACTTCTTTATCAACGACGCCGTCGGTGACGCGCGGGTGGTGGAGTGGGATCCGCGCAACCCCGACCGTGCATGCAAGGCGACTCCTGTACGCCAGGTTACGAACTTCTACGCCTGCTATGGCGACGAAGTGCTGCCCAACCAAAAGAATGACGAGCTGGGCCATGGTAAAGAGCGCGCCGTCGCAATCGCCGATGTCCTTGACGCCCACGCCGGTGCCCAGGACGAGGCAGTCGCTTGGAAGGCCCTTCGCGCCGCAGCCCAAGAGCCCAATCCGGAAGACATCACCAGCAATACGCAATGGTCGGTCATCTTTGACAATACCGAGCCCGCTGCCGCCATCACGCTGCGCCGCCACTGGGGCGACGTCGACGCCTTTGCGCTGTAAGGAGCCAGGCCCGTCGACCTTACGTTCCCTGACGTTGCTTACATTTCCATACGCTTGAGCTAACACGTTTTACCCCCGTATCAACAGTGTGCTGGGGTAAACTTATGCGCATGTTATAACTTGCCCGGAAGGATTCATCATGCTTAGGATCGGTCTTCTTACCAGTGGCGGCGACTGCCAAGCGCTCAACGCCACCATGCGCGGCATCGTCAAAACGCTTATGACCAATAGCAAAGAACCTATCGAGATCTATGGTTTTGAGGACGGCTACCAGGGCCTTATCTACAGCAGGTTCCGCGTCATGACGCCCGCCGATTTTAGCGGTATCCTCACCCGCGGCGGCACCATCCTGGGCACGAGCCGCACACCGTTCAAGCGTCTGGATACCCCCGAGGCCGATGGTGTCGAGAAGGTGCCGGCGATGGTCCACACCTATCATAAGCTGCAGCTCGACTGCCTGTTTATGCTGGGCGGTAACGGCTCCACCAAGACCGCCAACCGCCTGCGCGAAGAGGGCCTCAACGTTATCGCCCTGCCCAAGACCATCGATAACGACACCTGGGGCACCGAGCTGACGTTTGGCTTTACGAGCGCCATCGACGTCGCCACCAAGTGCATCGACGACATCCACACCACTGCCTCGAGTCACGGCCGCGTGTTTGTCATCGAGATCATGGGCCACAAGGTTGGCTGGATCCCGCTGTACGCCGGCGTCGCGGGCGGCGCGGATGTCATCTTGATTCCCGAGATTCCCTACGACATGGATAACGTCATCAAGACCATTGAACATCGCATGGAAACCGGCAGCCGCTTTACCATCGTGGCCGTCGCCGAGGGCGCTATCTCCAAGGAGGACGCGGCGCTGTCCAAGAAGGAGTACAAGAAGAAACTCGCCGAGCGTACGAGCCCTTCGATCGTGTACGACATCGCCAAGGAGATCGAGGCCAAGACCGGTCGCGAGCCCCGCGTCGCCATCCCCGGCCACACGCAGCGCGGCGGTCAGCCCGACGCTCAGGACCGCATCTTTGCGACCCAGCGCGGCGTCGAGGCAGCGCTCGGCTGCCTGCGCGGCGAGTTTGGCTACATGATTGCCCTGCGTGACGGCAAGATGTGCCACATGCCGCTCGAGGAGGTCGCCGGCAAGCTCAAGTACGTCGACCCCCAGAGCGATCTAGTGCGCGAGGCCAAGGCGCTGGGCATCAGCTTCGGCGACGAATAGTAAGGAAGTAGTAGTTTATGTCATATACAGCACTGTACAGAAAATGGCGTCCG
>USJQ01000134.1 GCA_900554985.1 uncultured Collinsella sp.
CCACACCCTGCTCGCATCCCTGGTGCATCTCGCCGCGCGCCTCACGATGGCAAGCAGCAATGCCGCAGAAAGCGCCTATGACGGCAGTGTCTGCGCACTCGCGCGAAATAGGCACTGCGATACGGGGTGCATGTGCGAGTTCCCCCACGAAATTGGCTATTTTTTGGGCTATCCCTACGAAGATGTCCATCAGTTTATCGTCCAGCACGGCGAAAACTATAAGGTCTTTGGCGCCTGGAAGGTATACACAAACGTTGAGCAGGCGCTCACGACCTTCGATTCCTATCGCGCATGCACGCAATACCTTACCTACATCTATCAACAGGGCTGCACCCTGGGACAACTTGTCCAGGCAACCCGATAGAGCATACAAAACGCGGCCACACGCCGCACAACCGAAAGGAAAACATATGAGCAAGATCGCCGTCGTCTACTGGAGCGGCACGTGCAACACCGAGGCCATGGCAAACCTCGTCGCCGAAGGCGCCACGTCCGTGGGCGCCGAGACTGAGGTCATCCCCTGCGCCGACTTCTCTGCCGACAAGGCCGCCGAATATGATGCCTTCGCCTTCGGCTGCCCAGCCATGGGCTCCGAGGAACTCGAGTACGATGAGTTCCAGCCGATGTGGGATGAGGTCAAGGAGACTCTCGGCGACAAGAAGGTCGTCCTCTTTGGCTCCTATTCGTGGGCCGAGGGCGAGTGGATGGACAACTGGAAGGCCGACGCCGACGAGGCCGGCGTCAACGTCGTGGACTCCACCATCTGCTACGACGCGCCCGACGACGAGGGCGAGACCGCTTGCAAGGCCCTCGGAGCCGAGCTCGCGTAACGAACCCAGGGCCTCCAAGAGAGCCTGCATCAAAGCGCATCCCCATCCCTACAAAAGAGCGGGGCTGGATTCAAGTCCAGCCCCGCTCTTTTGTAACGGCAGTTACATCAACCGGCTACGAGATATTGCCCAAGAACGCCTTGGTGCGCTCGCTCTTGGGGTGGTCGAAGACCTCGCTCGGCGTACCCTCTTCCACAATGACGCCGCCGTCCATAAAGACGACGCGATCGGCAACGTCGCGTGCAAAGCCCATCTCGTGGGTCACCACGATCATGGTCATGCCGTCGCGGGCCAGATCGCGCATAACGCCAAGGACGTCGCGGACAAGCTCGGGGTCGAGTGCCGACGTCGCCTCGTCAAAGAGCATCACGTGTGGGTTCATCGACAGGGCGCGGGCGATGGCCACGCGCTGCTGCTGACCGCCCGAGAGCTGGCTCGGCATAAAGTCGATACGCTCGGCAAGGCCGACCTTGGTCAGCTCCTCGACGGCAATTTTCTCGGCCTCTTCCTTGCTGCGCTTGAGCACCTTCTGCTGCGCGAGCATGACGTTCTTTTTGACTGAGAGGTGCGGGAACAAATTGAACTGCTGGAACACCATACCCAGATGCGTGCGCACCTTGTTAAGATCGACGCCCTTGGCGCACACGTCCACACCCTCAACGACAATCGAGCCACTCGTGGGATGCTCAAGACGGTTGATGCAGCGAAGCATCGTCGACTTACCCGAGCCCGAGGGACCCAGAACTACGACAACCTCGCCCTTGTGCACATCCAGATCGATATCGCGCAGGACCACGTTATCGCCAAAGGCCTTCTGGAGGTTCTTGATGCTGACGACGACCTCGTTCGAGTTATTGGTTTCGCTCATGATAGGACCTCCTTACAGACCGGCGATGTGATCGGCGGGCGTCGCGACGACCTGTCCGGCGCTCTTGGCGGGACGCTTCTTCTTAGTTTCGGCCGTGCCCAAAAGCCTCGCCTCAAGGCCGCTCACCAAGCGAGCGAGCGGCAGGGTGATGACCAGATAGAACAGGGCGGCAACCACGTACGGTGTAATAGAGCCCGTCGTGGCCACGATGGTGCGGGCGTTCATGACGATCTCGACCACGCCCACGGCCGCGAGCAGCGACGTATCCTTGTAAAGCAGGATGAACTCACTGGTCAACGTTGGCAGGACATTGCGGAACGTCTGCGGAATCATAACGTAGAGCAGTGTCTGGAAGGCGTTCATGCCCAGCGAGCGCGCAGCCTCGTTCTGGCCCTTGGGGATCGACTGAATACCGGCACGGAAGATCTCGCACAGGTAGGCGGACGAGTTCATGGCCATGACGATGACGCCCAGCACATAGTCGTCAACCTTGACGCCGGCCAGCGGCAGGCCAAAGAACGCGATGTAGATCTGCAGGAACGCCGGCGTACCGCGAATGATATTCACATAGATACCGGCAAGGCAACGCAGGATGCGCGACTTGGAGATGCGCATGAGCGACAGGGCGAAACCAAAGGGAATTGCCAGCGGAAACGCCACGAGCACGATCGAGAGCGACATGAGGAAGCCTTTGAAGACGATCGGCAGGCTCTGGACCAAAATGACCGGGTTCAGGAACAGGCGAAGGAACATGTTGGAATTCCATGCCTCGACCCACGGCTGCTCCTTAAGGTCGGCCAGGAAGTTATCGAATGCCGTCACGCCCTTGATCTCCACCGACGGAATCTTGGAGATCTTCTTGGTCGAACCATCGGCCAAAGTGTAGGTGCCGCTAAAGGCCTCGTCGCCGCCCTCGACGGGGAAGGCCACGCCGTAAACCTCAACGCGGAAATAACCGCCGGCAGGCGCCGTCTCGCCAAAGTCAATCTTGAGCGTCTGGCCGTCAGCCTTGCACGTGGGTTTCATGGGCGTACGGTCCATAAGGTCATCGCCCGAGAGCATCGTCAGACGCGTGTCGTCCGCACCAAAGGTCGTGCCATCGACAAACGTCAGCGAAAGACCGCTCAGTTCCTCATCGGCATCGGCCTGGACCTCCCAAGTGATACGAGTCTCGGTGCCACCGACCACGTCGCTACCCGAACCGGTATTGGGTCGGGCGGTAATCTTTGCGGTCTCAAGTGCCTGAGCAGTCGAGGGCACGCAGGCCCCCGCGCATACCAGGGCGAGCGCCACAGCCAGGGCACAGGCCAGCTTTTGGAGCATCGAGGGCAGTGGATGGCTCTTGCCCATGGCTCCTTGGTTCAATCGAGACAAGGTGGCTCCTAACGTTTAAGTTGCCGACATAACGGGGCGGGATGACGCCCATTCAAGAAACGCAAAGGCCCTCTCCGCCAAAACGGAAAGGGCCCGCGTGCAATCAAGTAGCTATTTTACTTGATGTTGTACTTAGCCATAAGGGCGTCAACGGTACCGTCATCGGTCAGGTCCTTGATGGCCTGGTTGACGTCGTCCTTGAGCTTAGTGTTGCCCTGGTTGATGGCGATGGCGTACTCCTCGCCGGTGCTGATCTGCTTGATGGTCTGGCAGGTGTTGAACTGCTCGGCGGTCAGCTGGCTGGCGACGGAGCGGTTGGTCACCACGGCGTCACCCTTATCGGACTGTAGGGCGCTGAAGCACTCGGTAGCGTCCTTATAGGGAACGATCTTGGCCTTGGGGAAGTTCTCCTGAGCAAAGGCCTCGGCGGTCGAACCGGACTGAACGATGATCGTGGCGTCGGCATTGTTGAGCTTCTCGCTGTAGTTATCGGCCGTAATGTCGGTGTTATCGACCTTGGTCACGATAGCCTGATCGTCCATGTAGTAGGAATCGGAGAAAGTAACTTCCTTCTCACGCTCGGGAGTGTCGGTGATAGCCGCGATAGCGACGTCGCACTTGGCGCCCGAAGCAACGCCGGGGACGAGCGTGTCGAAGTCGTTGTTGACGTACTCGACATCCAGACCCAACTTGTCACCGATAGCCTTGATGAGTTCAAGGTCAAAGCCCTGGTAGTCGCCGTTGTCATCCTTGTACTCAAACGGCGCGTACTCGGCAGAGGTGCCGACGGTGAGCGGACCGTCCTTGACGAGCGCGTACTCCTTGGAGCCGTCGACCTTCGCGACCTTAGCGTCGTCAGAGCTGCTGGAACCGGCATCGGAACCAGAGGTGGCGTTGGACGAGCCGCAGCCCGTCAGTGCGAGGGCGAGCGCCATGGCGCCCGTGGCTGCAAACGCGCCAAGCTTCTTGAGCTTCATAATCAGTCTCCTTCCAGTGACCCCGTTTGATTCAGAGGTCTGCAAAAACTGTTGGCTATTATGCACCCGGAATTACGAATCTGCAATGAGAAAACTGATTGAAACAAACCCATAACGTGAATGGAATACTCCACTTAGCAACAGTCATTACTGCTGCAATGACCTTAACAGTTTGATTTCAGCTGCATAACCTGCAAGTTCGTTCGGCGTCTCCAAAATAAATGGAAGTGCACGCAAGCGGCTATTCGATACAATATTCTGCATAACCTGCATACCGCCGCCAAACTCTTCACTAC
>USJQ01000135.1 GCA_900554985.1 uncultured Collinsella sp.
GTGTCGATGGCGTCGCGCGTCGTGCCGGCAATGTTGGACACGATAGAGCGGTCAGCGCCCAGGATACGGTTGAACAGCGACGACTTACCGGCATTGGGGCGGCCGATGATGGCCACGTTCAGGGCGTCGGGGAACTCGTCGGCGACTTCGTCCTCTTCCTCCGGAAGCAGGGCCACGATATCGTCGAGCAGGTCGCCCGTGCCATGACCATGCAGGGCCGAGAGCGGCGTGGGCTCACCGATGCCGAGCGAATAGAACTCCCAGATGCTGTCGTTCTCGCGATCGGGGTTGTCGAGCTTGTTCACCAGCAGAAAGACCGGCTTGTCGCAGCGCTTGAGCATGCGAGCGACCGACTCGTCCTCCTCGGTGACGCCGGTGCGGCCATCGACCACAAACAGGATGACGGCGGCTTCCTCGGCGGCGGCGAGCGCCTGGTCGCGGATGGACGTGGCAAAGACGTCGTCGCTCTTGAGCGGCTCGATACCGCCCGTGTCGACGATGGTGAACTCGCGGCCGTTCCAATCGGCCGTGTGATATGAGCGATCGCGCGTGACGCCGCGAGACTCGTGGACGATGGCGTCCGAGGTCTGGGGCAGGCGGTTAACGAGCGTGGACTTGCCCACGTTGGGGCGTCCGACGACGGCGACGATAGGTTTCATCTGCTCTCCTTTAATGGGTAGGGTCAGCGGAATTAGTAGAGTCGGCAGGCACAATGCCAAGGATGTGCTCCAGGGTATCGAGCAGCTCATGCGGCATGGTCGACACCACATGAACCTCGGCGCCGCGACTGGTAAGGCTTGCGAGTAAATCGTCACGATGATACTCGTCAAGCGTCATGCCGTCAGCGTTGAACATGAGCTTAGGCACAAAGAGCATAACCCCCGACAGATCTTGGGGCAGCTGCTCCAAGATGTCACACGCGACGATGAGGCCGGTCACGTCCACGTTGCCGCCAAAGTAGCGGTTCTTGATGGCCGTGACAGTGCCGGCGAGTCCCTGGGGCGACTCCACAAAGCGGGCCACCGTGTCGCGTGCGCTGGCGCCCGAGAGGCACAGCAGGTGCTGGCTGCGGGCGGCGATGGCCTCGCGGACGCGGGCCAGACGCTCGGTATCGGCGGCAAGCACGTCGTCGGTCTCGTCTAGATACGAGCGGATCATGCCGATGCCGTCGTAGTACTGCGGGTAACCGTCGTAAAAGTCAGCCTCGGGAGGATCGATGCCGGCGTCCAGATAGAACTCGTCGCTCATCTGGAAGGTGTGGCGGCCAAAGCGCTCGAAGGCACGGTCCTGGTAGGGACGGATCATGGCAATGGTCTCGCGCGCCAGCTCGGGCTTGTCGCTGTAGGACCAGCTAAAACGGTTCTGATGCTTGGTAAAGCCGAGCGGCACGATGCCCAGGCTTGTGATTTGCTCGTGCTCCTCGCAAAAGCGCAGGGTCTTTTCCAGCTCCTCGCCGTCGTTCATGCCGGGGCACAGCACAATCTGCGCGTGAATCTCGATGCCGGCGGCCATGATGGTCTCGAGTACGTCCATGCCTCGCTGAGCGTTACGGCCCATCATACGACGGCGGACGTCGGGGCTCACAGCGTGGACCGACACGTTCATGGGACTCATGTTGCGCTGGATGACGTTTTGCACGTCCTCGTCGGTGAGGTTTGTAAGCGTGACAAAGTTGCCTTGCAAAAAGCTTAGGCGATAGTCGTCGTCGCGAATATAGAGCGTGGAGCGGCCGCCCTTGGGGAGCATGGTCATAAAGCAGAACACGCAGGCGTTGACGCAGGTACGCATGCCGTCGAAGATGGGGCCATCGAACTCCAAACCCCAATCCTCGCCGGGAAAGCGGTCGAGCTCGACGGGGGTGACGGTGCCGTCGCGCGGGTCGAAAACCTCGAGCTCGACGGTATCATCGTCGGCCTCCCAGAGCCACACAATCATGTCGGTAAGCTGCTCACCGTTGACCGTGAGCACGCGCATGCCCGGCTCGATACCCACATCCCACGCGGGCGATTCGGGACGCACGTTCTTGACGAGCGCGCCCTCACCCGGCTCGGGGTCGCGGCTGCGCCCGTAATCGGCCACCTCGGCGGCGTATGCGGGTACGGTCTGGTCCATGGTTAGCGGCAAAGCTCCTTGATGCGCGTGACGGCGCGTTCGATGTGTTCTTGCGGGGGGGAGGCTCCGGCGGTGATGCCGATGTGGTGAGCGTCGGCAAACCACGCGGCCTGGAGCTCGGAAGCTTCCTCGATGTGATGCGTGCGCTCGCAGGCGTCTGCGCAAATCTGCGCCAGGCGGCGGGTGTTGCCCGAGTTCTTGCCGCCCACGATGACCATGCAGTCGCAGCGGTTGGCAAGTGTGGCTGCTGCCTGTTGACGCTCACTCGTGGCGGCGCAGATGGTGTTGATCACGCGCAGCTCCTGCACGCGCGGGGTGATAGCAGCCACGACCTCGGCGAGGTTCTGCGCAGTCTGGGTGGTTTGCACGACAAGGCCTACCTTGCCCTTGAGCGACAAGGCGGTGGCGTCGGCGGCACAGCTCACGACCTGTGCATCATTGCCGGCGTGGCCCAAGATGCCCTCAACCTCGGGATGGCCCGGCTCGCCTACGACTACCACGCGGTAGCCCTCGCGTACCAGGCGCTCGGCGGCCACATGGACCTTCTTCACGTAGGGACAGGTGGCGTCGACCACGGTAAGGCCGCGCTCGCGGGCAGCATCGATCACTTGCGGCACCACGCCGTGGGCGCGGATGATCACGGTACCGGTTGCGGCGCTATCCAGGTTCTCAGCCAGGCTAACGCCTGCCTCAGCGAGCTCGCGCACCACGATAGGGTTATGGATGAGCGGACCCAAGGTATGGACCTGATTGCACTCCCCTGCCTGCGGCGCAGCGGCCAGCGCCATATCGAGCGCACGCTGTACGCCGTAGCAAGTGCCGGCGTGGGCGGCGATCTCGATGGTAGGCGCGGTTGCCTGGTCGGACGCGGTCACGGCAGTGTTCGTCACGTTCTCGCTCATGGCTAGAACCTGCCCGGATGCTCGGCGCACAGCTCGTCTCGCATGGCGTAGACGCGGTTCATGGCCTCGGACTCAAACCAGGCCAGGCGCTCCGTACGCTTAAGCCCGGCCGGCGCGTCCGAAAGCGAGACGGCCTTGCCGGCACGAATCCAGCACTTCTTGGGACGCATGAGCTTTTTGCCCGCGGGCGTGATGTCGGACCAGCCGCAGATGGCGAGCGGGTTGACGGGCGCCTTGCCCATCTGAGCGATGAGCGCAAAGCCGCCGTGGACCTCTGGCTTGATCTCGCGCGAGCGGATGCGCGTGCCCTCGGGGAAGATCAGGACGTCCTCGCCGCGCTGCAGCGCATGCTGGGCGGCGCGCAGGCACTTCATATCGGCAGTACCGCGCTCCACGGGGATGCCGCCCACGCGGCTAAAGGCCCAGCGCACAATCTTGCTCTTGGCGAACTCGGACTTAAAGATGGGACGGATGCGGCGGCCCCCAAAGAACAGCGCCGTCTCCACGGCCAGAAGCTCGGCCATCGAGGTGTGGTTGCAGATAACCACGCTGCCGCGGCCGTCCTGGCGCTCAAACAGCAGATCGACATCTTCGACCTTCCAACGCCACATGAGCTTGGAGAAGGCCCACAGGATGGCCATGACTACGACGACTGTGCCGCGAATGAGCGCCGGAAACTCGTCATAGGGGGCGTTGTAATAGTCCTCGGGCGTCTGCTTAAACAGGCGCATGGGCTACCTCCTTTGGCTGATGAGGTCCTCGATGATCGAGACGACCTCGTCGATGGTGTGGGCGGTGGAGTCGACATGTACCGCGTCCTCGGCGGGAACGAGCGGCGCGACCTCGCGGCTGCTGTCGAGCTTATCGCGCTGCTTGAGGGCGTCGAGGGTCTCGTCGACCTCGGCCTCAAGCTGCTCTTCGGTGAGCGGCTGGGCGTCGTTTTGGTGGCGCTGCAGCACACGGCGACGGGCACGCTCGCGCGGGTCGGCAGTCAGGAAGACCTTGACCTGTGCGTTGGGGAACACGACGGTTCCGATGTCGCGACCCTCGGCGACGATATCGCGGTCCTCGGCGGCGCGGCGCTGGTGGATGAGCATGGCGGCGCGCACGCCCGGGTAGGCCGAGACCTTGGACACGTTGGCGTCGACCTGCGGGGTGCGAATGGCGGCCGATGCGTCCTTGCCGTCGATGGTCAGGCGCGTGTCCTCGCCGGTGCCGTTGGTAAAGCGGATCTCGATTTGCTCGGCGAGGGTGTCAATGGCCGCCTCGTCGTCCAGGTCGATGCCGCGGTCGAGCGCGGCGAAGGTGACGGCGCGATACATGGCGCCCG
>USJQ01000136.1 GCA_900554985.1 uncultured Collinsella sp.
TGTGCTGCGACGGTTGCGATGATGAAGACGTTGGGCGTGATGGCGTCTGGAGGTGCTGCAAGGTTGATCAGCGTGCGGGGCGTCGACTGGTTGCTCATTTTTCGTTTCGCCTATATCCCCTTGAGCGGCGAGCGCCAGTCCAAGAGCACCGAAAACTGCCAGCAGCTTGTCGAGCCGAATGCCCGTGGCATCTCCCAGCTCGAGCGATGCGAGCAGGCGTTCCGAAACACCGGCTTTTTTAGCGAGGGCAGCACGGGTGATCCCCTGCGCCTCGCGCGCCTGACGCACGTAGATGCCGGCTTGGCGCGGCGTGGTGATGGGAAGGGTATCCATGGCAATCTCCTAACGTGCAGACTTTTGCATCCTAGTATGACATGCAAAAGTCTGCATGAAAAGGCTCATGCAAAACTCTGCATGAGGCCTCATACGGACGTTTAGTTTTGAAGGGTGTTTTACAGCACCAAAAAACCCAAGTGTTCCAGCAGGATCTTAAGCCCGATGAGGATGAGCACAACGCCGCCCACGATGGTGGCGGGCTTTTCGTAGCGCGCGCCAAAGGTGTGGCCGATCGCCACGCCGGCGACGGAGAAGATAAACGTTGTGACGCCGATAAGCGATACAGCGGGAACGATGTCAACCGAGAGCGCCGCAAACGAGATACCCACGGCGAGCGCGTCAATCGAGGTGGCGATGGCGAGGATCAGGTACTCTACCAGGTCAATCTTTTCGGCATCCTTGCCGTCGCCTTCATCCTTGTCCTCAGTAAAGGCCTCCCACAGCATTTTGCCGCCGATAAAGGCCAAAAGGATAAAAGCGATCCAGTGGTCGATGGGTCCGATGATGCCCATGAATTGACTTCCGAGCGCCCATCCGATTACGGGCATGCCGGCCTGAAAGCCGCCAAAGAACAGGCCGAGCACTACGGCGACCTTAAGGTTGATCTTTTTCATGCCGAGGCCCTTGCAGATGGAAACGGCAAAGGCGTCCATCGAAAGGCCAACGGCGAGCAACACGAGCTCTGCAAGTCCCATAGTCTGGCTCTCTCTCTGCGGGCGGGCCCGCGTGTACCTCTTGGGGGAATAACAAAAAAGACCCGTGGCGTACGCGCTGCGCGCACAACCACGAGTCTCGTTCATTAAGGCAAGCCAGACCGTTTCGGCCAGTATGTTGACTTGCCGCGCCACCGGAGGCGAACCCGGCCACGCGACTACTCCCTCATTCATGTGAATTCAGATGCTACCACATAAGCAGCCCATTTGGGTTGGGCTCTCAGCGGTGTTCGCTCATTCTGTAAGCATCGGATTTCGCAAGCGCCGCGGGGACAAACCGTGAGAAACTATTTAGCGTTTATGGAGCGTATACGATGGGAGCGATGCCTTGGATAAGAACGAGCTGCAAAAGCGTATGGAACAGGCCATCCGCCTGACGGCACCTGGTCAGCCGATCCGCACCGCCCTCGACATGATCATCGCCGGTCACCTGGGCGCCCTTATCTGCGTCGGCGACACCGAAAACGTGCTCGCTGCCGGTAACGACGGCTTCCCGCTCAACATTTCGTTCACCTCGAACCGTCTGTTCGAGCTTTCCAAGATGGACGGTGCCATCGTTATCGATGGCGACCTCACCCAGATCCTGCGCGCCAACTTCCACCTCAATCCCGATCCCTCGCTTGCCACGAGCGAGACGGGCATGCGTCACCGCACCGCCGCTCGCATGTCGGTGCTCACCGATGCCATCGTGATCTCGGTCTCGGCTCGTCGTGCCGTCGTCAACGTGTACGTTCACGGCAAGAGCTACGAGATCCAGCCCGTCACTACCATCATGAGCTCGGTCAACCAGCTCGTCGCCACGCTCCAGACTACCCGTCAGTCGCTCGATCGCTCCCTGCTGCGCCTGACGGCCCTCGAGCTCGACGACTACGTTACGCTCGCCGACATTACCGGTATTTTCTCGAGCTTCGAGATCATGCAGCAGGCAAAGACTGAGCTTAAGGATTGCATTGTCAAGCTGGGCAACCAGGGCAAGCTCGTGCAGATGCAGCTCGAGCAGCTCGCCGGCTCCAGCATGGATACCGAATACGACCTGATGATCCGCGACTACGCGAGCGACTCCTCCGAAGCCAATGCCGAGAAGATCCGCGCCGAGCTTAGCCGCATGACGCCCAAGGACCTGTCCGACCCGCAGCACGTGGCGGCGGTTCTGGGTTATGACGACCTGGACGAGGACTCCGTCATGACGCCGCTGGGCCTGCGCACACTTTCGCGCGTGTCCGTCGTGCGCGACGGCGTGGCCGAGAAGATCGTCGACGAGTACGGCTCGCTGCAGGAGCTCATGGACGACATCAGCGAGGATCCGGAGCGCCTGGGCGACTTTGGCGTTAACAACCCTGCCATTCTTGCGGACTCCCTGTACCGCATGAAGGGCACCAAACAGGGGAACGCATAATGGCGCCCGTATGCGCCGTGGTCGTTGCCGGTGGCAGCGGCCAGCGCTTTGGTAACCCCGGTGGCAAGCAGCTCGTCAATGTAGCGGGCCGTCCGCTTATGAGCTGGTCCATCCGCGCATTTGACCGTAGCGATAAGGTCGGCCACATCGTGGTGGTTTGCCCTGCCGAGCGCCGTGCCGAGATGCGCCGCCTGGCCATCGACCCGTTTGACTATGACACGCCCATCAGCTTTGCCGATGCCGGCGATACCCGTCAGGATTCCACCCGTGCCGGCGTGCATGCGGCTCCGGCGGGCTTTGAATACGTTGCCATTCACGATGGCGCTCGTCCGCTCATTACGACCGAGGCCATCGACCACGCTATCGACGTGCTCGTGAGCGACCGTGCCCTCGATGGTGTCGTGTGCGGCCAGCCTGCCATCGACACGCTCAAGATCGTCGATGGCGACAACATCGTCGAGACGCCGCCGCGTGAGCTGTACTGGGCCGCGCAGACGCCGCAGATCTTTAGTGTCGACGCCATGAAGCGCGCCCATGCCGCGGCGATTGCCGAGGGCTTTATCGGTACGGACGATTCGTCACTGGTCGAGCGCATGGGAGGACGCGTCCGCTGCGTCCAGAGCCCGCGCGATAACCTTAAGGTGACGGTGCCCGAGGACCTGCGTCCCGTAACCGCGATTCTGCTCGGCCGCATGGCCGAGGGAGAGGACCTTCCCCATGTTCAGTAACCTGCGTATTGGCCATGGCTACGACGTTCACCGTCTGGTGGAGGGGCGTCGATGTATCATCGGCGGTGTCGATATTCCCTACGAGCGCGGTCTGCTGGGCCACTCGGATGCCGATGTGCTCGCGCACGCCTTGGCCGACGCCATTCTGGGCGCCTGCCGCGGGGGAGACATCGGCAAGCTATTCCCCGATACCGACCCCGCCTATGAGGGTGCCGATTCGATGGTGCTGCTCGCTCGCGTGATGGACTATGCGCGCGAGCTGGGCTTCGAGTTTGTCGATGCCGATTGCACCATTGCCTGCCAGCAACCCAAGATCACCCCGCACCGCGATGCCATGCGCGCCAACCTTGCCCATGCCCTGGGCGTTGACGTCGAAAACGTGGGCGTCGCCGCCACTACGACCGAAAAGCTCGGTTGGGAAGGCCAGGGCGAGGGAATCGGCGCCTGGGCCGTCTGCCTGCTACAGAAAACCGTTAAGGAGTAACGAATGCGTATCTACAACAGCGCTACCCATAAAAAGGAAGAGTTCCAGCCCATCGAGTCCGGCAAGGTCCGCATGTACGTGTGCGGCCCCACGGTCTACGACAACATCCACATCGGCAACGCCCGCACGTTCATCAGCTTTGACGTGATTCGCCGCTGGCTCATCGCGAGCGGCTACGAGGTCACGTTCGCCCAGAACCTCACCGATGTCGACGACAAGATCATCAAGCGCGCCAACGAGCAGGGCCGTACGGCCGCCGAGGTCGCGACGGAGTTCTCCGACAAGTTCATCGGCGTCATGCGCGCCGCCAACGTGCTCGATCCCGATGTGCGCCCCCGCGCCACCAAGGAGATCGGCCCCATGATCGCCATGGTCAAGACGCTTATCGAGCAGGGCCACGCTTACGCAGCCGATAACGGCGATGTGTACTTTGCCGTGCGCAGCGATCCCAACTATGGTCAGGTCTCGGGCCGCAACATCGACGACCTTATGGTTGGCGCACGCATTGAGGAGAACGAGGACAAGAACGACCCGCTCGACTTTGCCCTGTGGAAGGCCGCCAAGCCCGGCGACCCCGTGCCACCTTTAAGGAGGGCATGGAGATCGGAAGGGCGGCGCGTAGGGAAAGAGTGTAGATCGCGGCGGTCGCCGGATCATTAAAAAGACATCCACGGCGGCGG
>USJQ01000137.1 GCA_900554985.1 uncultured Collinsella sp.
GATAGTCGCGCGTGTCGGCCTCGCGCAGCTTGGTCATGGCATCGCGCTCGTCATCAGACAGGTTCGTGGGAACCTGCACCTTGATCTCGACGAGCAGCGCGCCCGTACGGCCACGGTGCTTAACGTCGGGCGCGCCCATCTCCTTAAAGCGGAACTTCTTGCCCGTCTGGGTACCCGCGGGCACCTTCAGACGAACCGTCGCACCGCCGGGCGTCGGCACGTCCACCGTGCAGCCGAGCGCCGCCTCATAGACCGAGACCGGTACCTCCATGGTCACGTCGGCACCTTTACGCTTAAACAGCGGATGCTCCTCCACGTGCGTGGTCACGACCAGGTCGCCGCGCTCGCCGCCGGCAACGCCGTACTCGCCGCGACGCTTGTAGCGCAGTTTGCCGCCGTCGACCGCACCCGCGGGCACCGAGACCGTAATGGTCTGTTGCTCGCCTGTCGAGGGAATGCGGTAGGTGACCTTGTGCGTCACGCCGCGAAACGCGTCCTCGGCCGTCACATCGACGGTCAGCGACAGGTCGCCGCCCTTGCGAGCGCGGCTGCGACCCGCACCCGCACCGGCAGCGCCCGCAGCCCCGGCGAAACCCGAGCCCCAATCGCTGCCCCAGGCGCCGTTGCCGCTAAAGATGCTGTCGAAGATGTCGCCCCAGCCGCTGGCGCCCGCACCGGCACCGTAGCCGCCGCCATACGCGCCGCCCGCGCCCGGCATGCCGCCAAACATGAGCATCTGGTCGTACTCTTTGCGCTTCTTCTCGTCCGAAAGCGTCTCGTAGGCCTCGCTGATCTCCTTAAACTTGGCCTCGTCGCCGCCGGCATCGGGGTGATATTTTTGCGCGAGCTTGCGAAACGCACTCTTAATCTCTTTGTCGGAGGCGCTCTTGGATACGCCCAGGATGTCATAGAAGGTTTTGCCTGCAGCCATCGTAGCTCCTCTCCTGTTATATCCGCCGCCCCTGCGGACGGCGGCTCATACTGTCATATGGCACTAGGCCAGAAAGGGCCCCGGGTGTTGCCCCGGGGCCCTTCTCAATTACTCCTCGGTGCTCTCGGCCGTATCGGCCGTAGCATCCTCGGGCGCCGCTTCGGGCTCCGGTGCGGGGCGCTTCTCGCCACCGTAGGTCACCGTCACCATCGCGGAACGCAGAATGCGATCCGCCATGCGGTAGCCCTTCTGGTACACGTCGTTGACGGTCTCGTCGTACTGCGATGCGTCCTCGACGCGACCCACAGCCTGGTGCTCGAGCGGATCGAACGCCTCACCCTTGGGATCGATGGGCTCAACGCCCTCGTGCGCAAACACATCGAGCAGCTTGGCATGTACCGCGTCAACGCCATCGACGAACTGCTTAAAGTCGTCGGAAAGCTCTTGGCTGCGGGCATGGTCGATCGCGCGCTCGATATCGTCGACCACCGGCAGCAGCGCAGTGACGAGCTTCTCGGTCGCGCGCTCGCGCTCGGCGATACGCTCGCTGGCGGTGCGGCGACGGAAGTTCTCCCAGTCGGCCTGCAGACGGGCGGTACGCTCGGCGGCGTCCTTTGCCTTGTCCTCGGCGGCCTTCTGAGCCTCTGCCGCAGCATCGAGCTCGCTGCGTACGTCGGCAAGCTCCTTTTGGGCCTGCTCGAACTTGAGCTTAAAGTCGTTGTCGGCGGCTTTCTCACCGGCGCGGATAGCGGCTTCCACCATCTCGTCCTCGGTCATCGTCGCCTCCTTGTTGGAATCCTCTACCTGGTTCTCGGCAGCCTCGGCGGCCTCGGCCTCGTTGGCCTCGGCATCGTCGACGGCCTCTACGGGAATCTTCACGTCCTTCTCCTCAGAGTCAACGGGGGCGGCACCAGCGGCGGCCGCCTCCGTGCGAGCTTTACGGGCGGACATGATTACTTGTCCTCGTCGTCCACAACCTCGTAGTCGGCGTCGACGACGTCATCGTCGGCAGACTGGGCACCGGCGGCGCCGTCGGTCTGCTGCTGAGCGTCGGCGTAGACAACCTGAGCCAGCTCATAGGCCACGGACTGCAGGGACTCGCCAGCGGCCTTGATGGCCTCGACGTCAGAGCCCTCGAGCGCCTTCTTGGCGTCGGCGATAGCGGCCTCGGCCTTGGACTTCACATCGGCGGAAACCTTGTCGCCCAGCTCGTTGAGGGTCTGCTCGGTGGAGTAGCACAGGCTGTCGGTCTGGTTGCGGACCTCGACCTCTTCCTTCTGCTTCTTGTCCTCCTCGGCATGAGCCTCGGCGTCCTTGACCATGCGATCGACTTCGTCGTCGGAAAGCGCGGTGGAGCCGGAAATGGTAATCTGCTGCTCCTTGCCGGTGCCCTTGTCCTTAGCGGAGACCTTGACGATGCCGTTGGCGTCGATGTCGAAGGTGACCTCGATCTGCGGCACGCCGCGGCGGGCAGCCGGGATACCGGTCAGCTGGAACTTACCGAGCGACTTGTTATCGCGGGCAAGCTCGCGCTCGCCCTGGAGCACGTTGATCTCGACGCTGGTCTGGTTGTCGGCAGCGGTGGAGTAGACCTCGGTCTTGGAGGTCGGGATCGTGGTGTTGCGGTCGATCATCTTGGTCATGATGCCGCCCATGGTCTCGACGCCCAGCGACAGCGGGGTAACGTCGAGCAGCAGGATGCCCTCGACGTCGCCGGTGAGCACGCCGCCCTGGACGGCAGCGCCGTCGGCAACGACCTCGTCGGGGTTCACGGACATGTTGGGCTGCTTGCCGGTCATGGTCTTGACCAGATCCTGGACGGCGGGCATACGGGTGGAGCCGCCGACGAGGATGACCTCGGTCAGATCGGAGAGCTTGAGCTTAGCGTCGCGCAGGGCGTTGGTGACAGGCTGCTTGCAGCGCTCGAGCAGGTCGCGGGTGATCTTCTCGAACTCGGCGCGGGTCAGCGTGTAGTTGAGGTGCAGCGGGCCAGACTGGATCATGGTGATGAACGGCAGGTTGATGGTGGACTGCTGGGCTGCGGAGAGCTCCTTCTTGGCGTTCTCGGCGGCCTCCTTCAGACGCTGCAGGGCCATGGGGTCCTGACGCAGGTCGACACCGTTCTCCTGCTGGAACTTATCGGCCATCCAGTCGATGACGCGCTGATCCCAGTCGTCGCCGCCCAGGTGGTTGTCGCCCGAGGTGGACAGAACCTCAAACACGCCGTCGGCGAGGTCAAGGATGGAGACGTCGAAGGTGCCGCCGCCCAGGTCGAAGACCAGAATGCGCTGGTCGGTGCCCTGCTTGTCCAGGCCATAGGCCAGAGCAGCAGCGGTCGGCTCGTTGACGATACGCTTGACGTTGAGGCCGGCGATCTTACCGGCATCCTTGGTGGCCTGACGCTGGGCGTCGTTGAAGTAGGCCGGGACGGTGATGACGGCGTCGGTGACGGTTTCGCCCAGATACTTCTCGGCGTCGGCCTTCATCTTTGCGAGCGTCATGGCGCTCACCTGCTCGGCGGTATAATCCTTGCCCTCGATATCGACGACGGCACGGCCACCCTGGCCCTCCTTGACCTCATACGGCACGGTCTTGATCTCGGAGGTGCACTCGGAGTACTTGCGGCCCATGAAGCGCTTGATGGAGAACACGGTGTTCTTGGGGTTGGTGACAGCCTGGTTCTTAGCGGCCTTACCCACGACGCGGTCGCCGTCGGCACGGAAGCCCACGACAGACGGGGTGGTGCGATCGCCCTCGGCGTTTACGATGATGGTCGGAGAACCGCCCTCGAGGACGGCCATAGCGGAGTTAGTAGTACCAAGGTCGATACCAAGAATCTTGCCCATTAGAAATTCCCTCTCTCTTGTGCGTTCGCGCCGCCTCGACGGTCTGCCGCGCGGCGCTTCGGCTTGTCTTTCAGGATGTAGTGTATCCCCTTATGGGCCGGAATATACAAAATCTAAGTCAATTCATATAAGATTTCTTATTGCTGAGAGTTTAGGTTCTCAAATGCGCAGGTAGTTGCGCTGATTGAGTTCTCGGCAGATCTATTGAAATCTATGTAGAGATGACTGAGGTTTGTGTCCGGGGGTGCCTGGGGCTGCCCTGCGGAAAGCTCGTCCCGGTTTGAGCGTGGATTCCGGGATGCGGTTTCCGGTTGAGCGCCCAACCGGAAGCTACATCCCAGTTTGAGCACCAATTCCGGGACGCAGCTTCCGCCGGGCGGTCCAACCGGAAACCGTGACCCGTTTTTCGGCAAAATAATGGGATGCGCTTTCCGCAAGTGCGCTCAATCGCCCTATATTTCAAGTCACCTATAGCTAACATTTGCGCAGCTCAACGGCCTCACCTGCATATTTTTTAGTAAGCCGTGGCATACTCGGCGAACGGTATGAAGA
>USJQ01000138.1 GCA_900554985.1 uncultured Collinsella sp.
TGTTCGCCTGATTGGCAAACCCGTCCTCATCCATGTTGGCGGCATAGATAATAGGCTTCAGTGTCAAAAGATCAGAGGTTGCGATGAGGGCCTTATCCTCATCGGAGCACTCGAATGTCCGGGCGGACTTACCGCTGTCCAGATGAGCAGCAAGCGCCTTGAATACGTCCACCTCATGCAAAAACTTCTTATCGCCCTTGGCGGCCTTGGCAGCCTTGGCCTCCTCGGCCTTCTTGAGCTGGGCGGCAGCGGCGCCACCGAACTTGTCGGCGAAGCGCTGGACGCGTCCACCGGTGTCGACGAACTTCTGCTGGCCGGTGTAGAACGGGTGGCACTCGTTGCAAAGCTCGACCTTCATCTCGGACACGGTAGCGTGCGTCTTGAAGGTGTTGCCGCAGGAGCACGTCACCGTGCACTCGACATACTGGGGATGGATACCCTGCTTCATGGTAGGACTCCTTATTGGTCAGGCGCTGGTTACCGATCAGCGCATAAGGCGTCTTGGTTTCCGACCAAGACAACAAACTCGGCTATGGTACCACGGCGCCGCGTGTCCCACAAAAGGTTCACGGTCTTTGTGCAACGCGGCGCGACCAACCGCAGCGGACACGCACCCTGTTGCCCCTTCTCCCATGTTGCAGGCATGTAACGCCGCAGCGAGCGCGCCTTTTTTGCGCCAGACAGGTACAATGATGAACACTGTACCGTAGCGGAGCGCCCCGCGCGCGCCGCAATCACGCGAAAGGGTTTCCCATGGCCGAGATCTCGTCCTCCCGTATCGTCATCACCGTCCTTGGCAAGAACCGCCCCGGCATCGTCGCCGGCGTCACCCGTGTCCTGGGCGAGGCCAACGTCGACATCCGCGACATCACGCAGTCCATTATCGAGGACATCTTCACCATGACCATGCTGGCCGATACCGCCGAGTCCAAGCTCCACTTCGCCGAGCTGCAGAAGGCGCTGGCCGAGGCCGGCGAGCTTTCGGGCGTCAACGTGTCCATCCAGCGCGAGGACGTCTTCAACTTTATGTACCGCCTGTAGCGAGCAAGCCGCTGGGGATAGCCTGACGCGCGCATGCCCATGCAAGTCACCCCGATGCGGCCCGGAGAGGAGCGCGCATGGCCTACGACGCCAAGAAAATCTATTACCGCTTCGACGACCACTTGAGCTGCCTGGTTCTGGATTACGAAGCAAGCCGCCAGATTTCGCCTGAGAGCGAAAGCCTCTACCACGGCCTGCCGACCGACCCTTATGACGAGGGCCTGTTTGTTGAGCACAATGTCAAGCGCGGCCTGCGCAATGCCGACGGCTCGGGCGTGGTCGCGGGCCTCACTCGCATCTCGGATGTGCACGGCTACAACAAGGTCGACGGAAAGGTCGTGCCCGATCAGGGCAAGCTCACGCTTCGCGGCTACAGCATCGAAGACCTGGTCAACAATGCCCAGGCCGAGAATCGCTACGGCTACGAGGAAGTCGCCTATCTGCTTATCACGGGTTCGCTGCCCAACAAGGAAGAGCTCGACGGCTTTTGCGAGCGCCTGGGCGCCTTTAGACATCTGAGCGACGAGTACGTCAAAGAGTTCCCTATGACCACGGTGTCGTCGAGCATCATGAACGTGCTCCAGCGCGCCGTGCTGCTGCTCTACGCCTTCGATGCCGAACCAGACGTGATCACGCCCGAGCACGAAATCGACGTCGCCATTTCCATGCTCGCACGTCTCCCGCGCATCGCCGCCTTCGCACACATGGCCTCGGTCGCCAAGCTTCGCGGCTCCGAGGTTCACGTGCCGCACCCCACGCCCGGCCTCTCCACCGCCGAGACCATCCTACAGGTCCTGCGCGGCGGCATGGCGTTCACCCGCGATGAGGCGATGCTGCTCGACGTTATGCTCATGCTGCATGCCGAGCACGGCGGCGGCAACAACTCCACCTTCGCTTGCCGCGTGCTGTCGTCTTCGGCCACCGACCCGTATTCCGCCGCGGCTATCGGCTCGCTCAAGGGCCCGCGCCACGGCGGCGCCAATGCCAAGGTCGTGTCTATGCACGAGGACATCCGCGCGCATGTCTCCAACTGGGAGGACGAGGACGAGGTCGCGGCCTACCTGGGCAAGATCCTCGACAAGCAGGCCTTCGACGGCACGGGCCTCATCTACGGCATGGGCCACGCCGTCTATACGCTCAGCGACCCGCGCGCCGAGGTCTGCCGCCGTTACGCGCGCTCACTGGCAGCCAAGAAGGACTTGGGCGAAGAGTTCGCACTCATCGAGCGTATCGAGCGCCTGGCACCCCAGGTCATGCGCGACCACGGCATGACCAAGCCCATCTGCGCCAACATCGACCTGTACACGGGCTTTATCTACAAGATGCTCGGCGTGCCCGAGACGCTCTTTACGCCGCTATTCGCCGTCGCCCGCATGGCCGGCTGGTCGGCGCACCGCATGGAAGAGCTCTTCTGTGCGCACCGCATCATCCGCCCCGCCTACCGCCCGGTGATCGAGCCGCTGGAGTACAAGCCACTCGCCGACCGCTAGGACGCGGACCGTTATAGAACTCGAGCGTGGCCAGGGCATCGCCGCCTTCGGCCACGCTTTTTATGCCAGTAGAAAGGGCTGCATCAAATGATTGTGTTTTCCGATATGGACGGAACGCTGCTGACGAGTGATAAGCAGATGAGCGACGCCACCTGGGCAATGCTCGACGAACTCGCTCGACGTGGGATTGAGTTTGTGCCCTGCACGGGGCGCCCGCTGTCAGGCATCTTTGAGCCCATCCTCGCCCACCCCGCCGTACACTACGCGGTCTGCGCCAACGGCGCCAGCGTCTGGCAGCTCGACGAGGATACGCCCACCGACGCCTCGCGCGCCACGTGCATCTTGAGCCGTCCGCTCGACCGTGGTATTGCCCACCGCATCCATCGCATTGCCGCCGGCCACGATGTGACCTTCGATATCTTCGCGGATGGGCAGTGCTTCCTCCCCCGCTCGTTATACGGGCGTCTGGATGAGTTCTGTGGCGGCGACCCCCACATCGCGGCTTCGCTCAAGCGCACACGAACACCGATCGACATGGATATCGACAGCAAGATCGACGAGGTCGAGACGCTCGAACGCATCGCCATGTACTGGCACGACCCGGCCGATCGCGACGCCATCGCAGCAGAGCTCGACACGCTCGGAGGCATTGAGGTCACGCGTTCGTACGCCATGAATATCGAGGTCATGGGTGAGGGCGCCACCAAGGGGACGGCCCTCACGTGGTTATGCGAGCACCTGGGCGAGCGTCTCGCCGACGCCTGGGCGTTCGGCGACAACATCAACGACATCCCCATGCTACAGGCAGCGGGCCACGGCATGGCCATGATCAACGCCGAGCCCGAAGATCGCGAGGCCGCCGACGCCATCACCGAATACGACAACGACCACGACGGCGTCGCCCGCACCATCATGGCCGCCCTCGCCTAGTCATTGATCAATCATTGGGGACATTCTTAAACGACCAGTCACTGGGGACACTCTTCGCAAAAAGCTGCAAGGACTGTCCCCCACTGTCGGCAGAAAAGGAACGTCCCCATCTGCCGGATTAGGAGAGACTCTCCAGCACGCGACGGAGCTCATGCTGAACGGCGTGGTCGCGGTTGCAGCCTACGACGCGATCGGCCACCGCCTTGAGCGCGGGGCGCGCATTTTCCATCGCGCAGCCCGTGCCGACAAAGCGAATGATCTCGTAGTCGTTCATCGAGTCGCCAAACGCCATGACCTCGTCGCGTTCGACGCCATAGTGCTCCATGAGCTGCTCGATTCCCGAGGCCTTCGACACACCAGGCTGCATGGCATCGATCCATGCGTTTCCAGAAGGCGCAAAGGTAAAAAGCTGGCCAAGCTCGCGCTGCAGTACGTAGGCACTGTCCATAACGGCACAGTCATCGCAAAAGATACTCGCCTTGATGATATTTACGCTGGGATCGGGCAGCTCCCAAATGCGCTCGGCATTGGGAAGGTCCTTATCGACCTCACGCACGAACTTGCACTCGTCATCGAGCAAGAAGGACTTGGTTCGGTCAAAGAGCGCAAGATGCAGATTGGGAAACGTCCTGACGGCTTGGGCGAGCCTTCGAATCGCCAGGTGCGAATACACCTCACGGTCTACCATCTTACCGTCGGCGTAGACTTGGGCGCCGTTAGCGGCAACAAAACGCCGGACGGCTATGCGGGCATCTACCTGAGCTCGTATGGCAGCGACATCAAGGCAAGCATTACGGGCGGCACGATTGCCGGCAACACCAACCAAGACGGCCAAGATACAGCGATTCAGC
>USJQ01000139.1 GCA_900554985.1 uncultured Collinsella sp.
CCACGCGCGGGCGCGAAGCGCGAACGGCCTCGGAGGCCTGCTCGCGGCGCTTGGAGATGCGCACGCGCTCGACCTCGGCATTGTTGGCGCTTTGCTCCAAGCGGCCGATCTCGGAGAGCAGCGAGCGGCGCTCGCCTTCAAGACGGGCGATCTCGCCGGCGGCATCGCCCTCAGCGGCACGCGCCTCTTCGACGGCCGCATTGGCCTCGACGACCTGATCCGACACCTGCTCAAACACGGCAGCCAGATCGGGCTCAAGCCCCTCCAGCTCGCGAATGCGACGCTTACGCTCCAGAGCACCCGAGGCCTCGCCAGCATCGAGGCCCACGCGCACCAGGCCGCCACAGCTTACGCGGGCGCCATCGGGAGTCACATAGGTCACACCGTCAACGACCGGCGCCAACAGCGCGGCAGCCAAGTCATCGACCACGTAATAGCCGCCGAGCAGCGCCTCGACGACGGGTCCGTAGCCTGCGCGCACGGACAGACGATCAACCAGGCGGATACCGGCAGCGCCCTCAGCGGCGGTAGAGCCGCTCACGTCGCGCGCCACCAGCAGTGCTTCGCCCGAGGCCTTCTTTTGGTCCAGAGCCGCACGACCGGCACGCTCAAGCGCGGACGTATCGTCGAACAGAAGCGCATCGATATCGCCGGCGAGCAATTGCTCAACCAGGCCCTCAAGCTCGCGCGGGGCTTCGAGCACATCGCCCAGGCGACCCGTTACGTCATCGCCCAGCGCACCCACCAGACGGCTCACGAGCGGCGAGCTGTCGGCCATGCGCGCATCAAGCTTCTTTTGGCTGGCAAGCTCCGAGCGCACCTCGGATAACTTGTTGCGCGCCTCGCTCTCACGATTACGCAAGTCCTTCAGGGCCGCACGGGCGACCTCGGTGGCCTCACGCGCATCGACCTGAGCCTGGCGCGCCTCCTCAAGAGCGCCCTCAAGCTCCTCGGCGCGGTCGCGACGGCTCTCGAGCGAGGCCGTGACCTCCTCGAGCTGTTCATCGATCTGCTCCAGGCGCGAGGCATACATGTTGTCCTCGACCTCGGCATTGGAAAGCGAATCCTTCACCTTGGCGAGCTCGAGCGCAGCATTATCGGCAACGCGCTGCACATCGCGCTGCTCGCGCGTAAGCTGCGAAATCTGATTGTCGAGCGCAACGCGCCGCTCGTGGAGCTCGGCGGCGGCAGGACCAGCGGCGTCAACGTCCTCCTGGACCTGCATATGCGCGCCGGTCACTTCCTCGAGCTGAGCACGTGCGTCCTCGAGCTCCTCGACCACACGACGACGCTGATGCTCGGAGCTCGAAATCTGCCCGCGCATGTCGGACAGGCGCGACACCATGTTATGGCCCTTTTCCTCGAGCAGACGCATGTCTGAGTTAATGCGACCGACCACATCTTGCATATGGCGGCGTTGCTCGCCCAGATCGCCCACAAACAGGCCTTTTTCCTCGAGCATAACTTGGAGCTTCTCGAGCTCGCGCTCCTTTTCACCCAGGCGGTATTGCGCAAGCTCAAGTTCGGCGGCGCCCTCCTTAGAGCGGCTCTCCAGGTCGTTCCACTGCGACTGCAGCGAACGAAGCTCGTCGACGGCCAGCATCTGCGTAAGTTCGTTCGCGCGCGAGGACAGCTCTTTGTACTTGCGCGCGCGATCGACCTGACGCTCCAGTGGTCGCAGCTGACGGGCGATTTCCTTATGGATGTCGCGGGCACGCGTCAGATGCTCGTCCATCGACTTAATCTTTTTGAGCGCACGCTCCTTGCGGCGCTTGTGCTTGGAGATGCCGGCGGCCTCCTCGATGAGGGCGCGGCGCTCCTCGGGGCGGCTCTGCAAAATGGCGTCGAGCTTGCCCTGGCTGATGATGGAATGCGTATCCTTGCCCAGGCCCGAATCGTGCAGGATGTCCTGAATGTCCATCAGGCGGCACGGACTCGAGTTGATGAGGTACTCGCTTTCGCCCGAGCGATACATGCGACGGGTGATGGCGACTTCGTCAAAATCGACGGGCAGCATATGGTCCGAGTGATCGAGCACCAGCGTGACGTCGGCGACACCCACCGGCTTGCGCGCTGACGAGCCCGAGAAGATGACGTCCTCCATGGCCTGGCCGCGCAGCTGCTTGGCGCTCTGCTCGCCCAGGACCCACAGAATTGAGTCGGAGATGTTCGATTTTCCCGAGCCGTTGGGACCGACGATGCCGGTCAGGCCCGGCTCAAACGTCATATGGGCGCGGTCGGCAAACGACTTGAACCCTTTGAGCGTGAGGGACTTGAGATACACGGTTCCTCGCTTACACGTGCTTCTTGTTCAGAATCACGCCGTTGGTGGTGTAACCCATGCGGTCGAGCGCTTCGAGCGCGGCGGCTCCCTCGGCTTCCTTCTTAGAGGAACCGGTGCCGCGACCCTGGCGAATGCCATCGATGAGCACCACGGCGGTAAAGGTGGGCGCATGCGCCGGGCCCTCGGAGCCAACCAGCTTATACGCCGGGGGCTCGTGACCGTCGGCTTGCACGCACTCCTGCAAAAACGACTTGGGGTTCGCGGGATGCTCGGCGCGCTCGGAAGCCAAATGCGGCTTAAGCGTACGGTGAATGAACTCCGCCGCGGCATCCCAGCCGGCATCCAGGTACAGCGCTCCCACGAGCGACTCGTAGACGTTCTCGAGGGCCGAATGCAGGCCGCGCGCACCGGTACCGGTCTCGGAGGCACCAAAGATGATGATGTCGTCGATGCCCAGCTCGTGAGAAACCTCGGACAGCGTAGCGCCCGAGACAAGCGACACCTTCACGCGTGTGAGCTTGCCCTCGTCAAACTCCGGATAGGACTCAAACAGGGAGCGTGCGACCACAGCGCCCAAAATGGAATCGCCCAAGAACTCAAGGCGCTCATAGCTGGCAGAAACCGGCTGGCCCTCGACTGCCGAGGGATGCGTAAGGGCCGCGCGCAGCAGCACCTTATTGTTGAACTCGTGGCCCAGGATTTCCTGGGCGCGCGTAAGTCGGTCGGATAAAGCCAAGACTTAGGCCTCCTTGGCAGCTTCGATAGCGTCGACGGCGTCGGCGACAGAGTTGAGCGAGAGCAGGGTCTCGTCATCGATCTCGAGGTTGAACTCGTCCTCGATAGCCGTAACCAGCTGCAGGCGCTCGAGCGAGTTGGCATCGAGGTCGTCAAAGGTGGTCTCCTCGCTAATTTCGGCAACATCGACGCCCAGAACGTCAGCAGCGACCTCGGCGATCTTGTCGAAGATTTCGGAGCGGTCCATAGCGCTTCCTCTCATAGTGCATGAATACCAAAAGAATGGTACCGCCCGGGCGGTACCAAGACACGGTTCTGATTCTACCCCACGGCGTGCACCGCGAAGCACATAACAGCGCTCTAACTCGCTCTTATAAAACGATACCATCCATAGAGTTGGCGACATTCTCGACCAGCCCGGCGCGCACGGCTTCGGCCGCCGCAAGCGTACCGTTTTTAACAGCCTCGACCGAGGTGGCACCATGGCCGATCAGGACCACGCCGCGCAGGCCCAAAAGAATCGCGCCAGCGCGGCAATCTTGGTGCCGAGCGAAGACATAAAGGCACCCTTGAGCTCCTGCAGCAAAAACTTGGCAGCGCCTTCGGTGGCCTTAAGCGCGATGTTGCCCGACATGCCATCGGCAACGACGACATCGAAGTTACCTGAGGTGATGTCCGTTCCCTCGCAGTTACCAACAAAGCCGGGAACGGCGGCTTTCATGGCCGGGAAGCAGGCCTTAGTAAAGTTGGAGCCCTTCTCGTCCTCGGTGCCGTTAGCAAGCAGGCCCACGCGGGGATGCTCGATTCCCAGGACGACGCGGGCATAGGCGCCACCCATCTGGGCAAAGCGCACCATGTCATCGACCTCGACATCGGGGTGGGCGCCCATATCGCACAGCACAGTCAGACCGCCGGCGCGATTGGGCAGCGCATTGGTCAGACAGGGTCGCACCGGCTGCTTCTTACCTTCGGCCTGATACCTAAACGGCGTCACATAGGCGGTGGCGGCAGCGGTCATGGCACCGGTCGAGCCGGCAGAGAAGAAGGCGTCCGCATTTCCCTTCTTGATGGCGCGGCACGACAGCACGATCGACGACTTACGCTTGGTCATCACGGCGCGAATGGGATCGTCATCCATGGCGATAACGTCAGGTGCCTCAAGGGCCTCGACACGTGCATGGGAAGCTGCAAAGGGATTGACGATTTCGGCGGGACCAGCTGCCAAGACCTCGATATCGGGATCGGCGGCAAGCGCAGCCTCGATACCATCAAGAACAACCTGAGGTTTCTC
>USJQ01000140.1 GCA_900554985.1 uncultured Collinsella sp.
ACCAGTAGGTGTCGATCACACGGATCTCGGTGATGGTGGGGTCGCGGTCCTCATCGCGGAAGTACTGCTGGCAGAAGGCGATGTCCGCCTCGTCCATGGCAAGGCCGCGCTCGGAGATAAAGGCGGCAAGGCCGGCTTCGTCGAGCTCGCGGAAACCGTCGAGCACCTCGACGGGCTGGGGCTCGGGGGTCTCCATGTACAGCGTCTCGGGCAGGTCGAGTGAGGCGATGCGCGCCTCGACGGGGTTCACCACGTAGTGCTTGATGGCATCGATGGCGGCCTCGTCCAGAGCGCCCGAGATCATATAGACCTTGGCGGAGCGCACGGCGGGGCGCTCGCCCTGGCTGATGAGCTGCACGCACTCGCTGGCGGAGTCGGCGCGCTGGTCAAACTGGCCAGGCAGGAATTCGACGGCAAAGACGGCGCCATCGCTTGCGGGGAGCTCGTCGTAGGTCACATCGACCTGGGGCTCGCTAAAGACGGTCGGCACGCAGGAGCGGAAAAGCTCTTCGTCGATGCCCTCGACGTCGTAGCGGTTTATGATCCTCAGGGCCTCGATGCCCTTGATGCCGAGAATTTCGGTCAGCTCGCCCTTGAGCTGCTGAGCCTCGACGTCGAACCCGGGTTTCTTCTCCACGTAGATACGAGAGACCATTGGTTCCTGCCTTCCTGATCGGTTGGGCGTACGGTACGGTATGCGGCAGCGGTCGGTTTGCGGGGCCTGCCCTGCGGTCGCCTTGAGCCACATGTTTGTAAACCTCACTATGATACGACAGCTCGCGGCGCGTTGAGGACGGCGAGGGTGCTACAGTGAAGCGCAAACAAGAGAAAGGCATCACATGGCATTCGTTTCACTCGCCATCATCGCACTCGTGGCCTTTGCAAGCCCCTTCATCGCCTCGGCGATTCCCGGAAAACCCGTTCCCGAGACGGTCTTTTTGCTCGTGTTTGGTGCGGTGCTGGGACCTCATATGCTCGGCATTATCCATGTAGATGCCGAGGTCTCGCTCGTGTCCGAGCTCGGCCTGGCCTTTTTGTTCCTACTTGCCGGCTTTGAGATCGATCCCAAGAACATCACGGGCGTCGAGGGGCGTTACGGCATGGCGACGTGGGTCGTCACGTTTGGCATCGCCTGGCTTGCCGTGCGCTTTACCCCGTGGTTTTCGGTCAGTCATTTTGATGGCATCGCCGTGACGCTGGCGTTGACCTCGACGGCGCTTGGGGCGCTCATGCCCATCTTGCGCGAGCGGTCGCTTGCTGGGACGCGCGTCGGCGATTCGATTCTTGCCTATGGTACGTGGGGCGAGCTCGGGCCCGTGCTCGCCATGTCGGTGCTGCTGTCTGCCCGTACGGGTGTCGAGACGCTGTTGATCTTGGGGCTGTTCGCCGTGGTGTGCGTGCTGCTTGCCGTGGTCCCCAGTCGCTCCAAGCGTATTGGCAGCCGCTTCTTTGCCTTTATTCAGGAGCGCGCCGATACGACTTCTCAGACGTTCGTGCGCCTCACAGTGCTCATCCTGGTCACGCTCGTGGCGTTTTCCGCCATTTTTAGCCTCGATATCGTGTTGGGCGCTTTTGCCGCGGGCTTTGTCCTGCGCTATATCATCCCCGAGGGCAACCATACGCTCGAGCTTAAACTCGATGGCCTTGCCTATGGCTTTTTGATCCCGGTGTTCTTTACCGTGTCGGGTGCCAAGATCGACCTGACTGCTGTAGCATCGCGCCCCGGCTTGCTCGTGGGCTTTATCGTGGCGTTGCTGGTTATCCGCGCCGTGCCCATTCTTATTTCTATGAGCATTTGTCCTGCGACGCGCGATGTGTCGGCGTATGGCCGCATTACCGTGGCCCTGTACTGCACCACGGCGCTGCCGATTATCGTCGCCGTGACGAGCGTCGCTGTCAACGCCGGCGCATTATCACAGGGCGTCGCTTCGGTTATGGTGGCGGCCGGCGCCATCACGGTGTTCCTGATGCCACTGCTCGCGCAGCTCTTCTACCGCGTGGTCGATGCCGCGCCGGTTGCCGCCGTGGCAGAGGTTGCCGAGCATCCATCCGATGCGCTCGACATCCTGCGTGCCCATCACGATTTGGCGAGCCTGCTCGCACGCGAGCACGAGCTGCTGACATCGCATGGCCATGGTCGCGTATTCGAGGGCCTGCCTACGCTCGATACGATTGCCGAGCGTCTTTCCGCCGAGGCAGCGAGCGGCCACATCGATGCCCGCATCGTGGACGCGGCGCACCTGCTTGCCGATAAGACCTATGGCGACGAGATAGATCCGTCCGAGCTCACCCCGCGTGAGCGTCGCCGCCTAGAGCGCGCCAAGCTCGCCGTGCATGAGTACCGCCGTCGCATGCTGGAGCTTTATGCGCATGAAGAAGCCGACGAGGACGACGGCAAATAGCCGACGCTGGTGCGGAGGTGACATTCCCGTTTGAGGACGGACGCGAAACGGGACGCAGTTTCCCTTCAAACAGAAGAAGACGCGCTGCCCGCAGTTGATGCGGGCAGCGCGCCTTTTTTGGTTGAGCTATGTTGGGGCCAGGGGCCAAAGCTTGTGGCCTCTTAGGAGCGGGCGGCTCCGTCGACGGGGAGCACGGCACCCGTAACATAGGAGGACATGTCGCTCGCCAGGAAAACAAAGGCGTTGGCGACATCCTCGGGCTCGCCCATGCGACCCAGCGGAATGGTGGCGATGATGGGCTTAATAACCTCTTCGGGCAGGTTGGCGACCATATCGGTCTTGGTTACGCCAGGTGCGACGGCGTTGACGCGAATGCCCATGGGGGCGAGCTCGCGCGAGAGCGACTGGACCATGCCGTTGACGGCAAACTTGGACGTGGGATAGCCGACGCCGGAGGGCTGACCGTACTTGGCGACCATCGAGCTCGTGGTGGTGATGGTGCCGCCGTGGCCGGCCTCGGTCATGATCTTGGCGGCAGCCTGGTGGCCATTAAAGACGGCGACGACGTTGAGGTCCATGACCTTTGCAAACTCCTCGGCCGTGTAGTCCAAAAGGGGCGAGCGCTGGGAGATGCCGGCATTGTTGACGACCGTGTCCAGGCCGCCCATATCGGTGGCAGCTTGGGTAAAGGCCTCGGTTACGGCCTCGAGCGAGGTGAGGTCGCAGGAGCGGCCCCAGACCTTGGCCTCGGGATAGGCGGCCGCCAGCTTCTCAACGGCTGCGTCGGCAGTTTCCTGGCGCGAGCCAAAGACGGTGACGGCGGCGCCCTCCTCGATAAAACGGCAGGCGATGGCATAGCCGATACCGCGCGTGCCTCCGGTGATGATTGCTTTCTTGCCCTCGAGCAACATAGTGCTTCCTCTCATCGCGGGCGGACATTCGCAGCACAGCGTAGCGGTAGCCGGAATCGGCCGCGTTTGCATATCGGTGAACGGTAGCCCGCGTTACCGATGAACGGCTCGTGCAAATGCCGCTTTGCCGCTGTGCTTAGAAGCCGGATAGAAAAGGGCTCCCGTCCCACATAGGACGGGAGCCCCCCGAGGCACGTATTGTTAAGCGGGTGTTGGACTAGTTGGCCATAACGCCTTCGGTCCAGGCCTCGACGTCCTCGATACGCAGGACGTTGGCGACCTCGGCCAGCCATGCGCGCTCCTCGGTGCGTTTCGCGTCCGCGAGCACCTTCTTCTGCAAGGCCGAGGAGGAAGGCATTCTGCCGTTGGGGTCGAACAGTTCCCGGAACAGGTAAACGGTGTCGTTCCACACGACCCTGCAGCAGCCGAACAGTCGTTTCAGCGACTGCTCCTGTACTGCTGTGGGGTACGCGCGGTACCGGTATCGTACAGTCTGTTCCATACCTCCTATGATACCATTTGGTCTATGAAGTATTCGGATGAACTCAGACACGGCCGCACATGCGTTTACAATCTCCAAGCCCATTTGGTCTTTGTGACGAAATACCGTCGAGGAGTATTCACCAAGCCCATGCTCGAAGACATGAAACAGATCATGGACAAGATATGCCGAGACTTCGAAGGCGAACTCATCGAATTCAACGGGGAAGACGACCACGTGCACCTGCTCGTCTCCTACCCGCCCAAGGTCCCCCTGAGCGCGCTCATCAACAGCCTCAAAGGAGCATCCAGCCGGATACTGCGACGCAGATACGAGATACGAACCCACCGCAACCACCTATGGTCTCCCAGCTACTACGCCGCCAGCAGCGGCGGAGCACCACTGGAAACACTCAAACAATACATACGCAACCAGCAAACACCCGAATAGAATACGGCTAACCCGGCCCTGAAGAACCGGGCTTGCGCCGCAAAAAACTGGGCGAGAGG